>JAUVIX010000084.1 GCA_030592565.1 Chlorobiota bacterium | reverse complement strand
TATGAATCCTGTTGATCATCCTATGGGCGGTGGTGAAGGTCGTTCATCCGGAGGACATCCAAGATCAAGAAAAGGGTTACCTGCTAAAGGTTATAAAACCAGATCGAAGAAGAAAGCATCCAACAAGTATATAATTGAAAAAAGGAAGAAGTAATAATAATTAATTCTATTTACAAATGGCAAGATCATTAAAAAAAGGACCATATATTCACTACAAACTGGAGAAAAGAGTGTTGCAGATAGTGGAGTCGAAAAAGAAGTCCGTGATTAAAACCTGGTCGCGTGCATCAATGATTTCTCCGGATTTCGTTGGTCAGACCATAGCCGTTCATAACGGGAATAAATTTATACCTGTTTATATTACTGAGAATATGGTTGGTCATAAACTTGGTGAATTTGCTCCTACTCGTGTTTTTAGGGGACACGCAGGAAGTAATAAAGACAGAGGCAAAAGATAGTTAACACTGAAATTATAATAAAATGGGTGCCAGAAAACACATAAGAGCTGAAGTAAGAAAAGAAGCAAGGAAGAAGATAGCAGTTGCTAAGCTTAACAATTGCCCTACTTCACCGAGAAAAATGAGACTAGCAGCTGGTCTTGTAAGGGAAAAAGAAGTATATCAAGCTTTACATATTTTAAAGCATTCCCCACTTGAGGCTTCAGCACGTCTGTACAAATTGTTACGTTCGGCTATTGCTAATTGGCAGGAAAAAAATCCTGGTGTTAGAATTGAAGATGCTGACCTTTTTGTTAAAGAAGTTGCTGTTGATAGTGGTAGAATGCTTAAAAGAATTCAACCGGCTCCACAAGGTAGAGCTCACAGAATTAGAAAGCGTTCAAATCATGTTACACTGATTGTTGATAATAAAGAAATTGTTTAAAAAGAATTTATAAATACTTATTAATGGGACAAAAAACAAATCCGATAGGTTTTAGGTTGGGAATCATCAGAGGATGGGACTCCAATTGGTACGGAGGTAAGAATTACGAACAAAAGCTTTTAGAGGACAATAAAATCAGGAAATATCTGAACGCAAGGCTTGTGAAAGCTGGAATATCACGTATTTTGATTGAACGTACTCTCAAACTTGTTACCGTTACTATTTTTACTGCTCGTCCTGGTATAATCATTGGTAAAGGCGGTCAGGAAGTTGATAAGCTAAAGGAGGAATTAAAAAAATTAACTGGTAAGGAAATTCAGATCAATATTTCAGAAATTAAAAGACCTGAACTGGATGCCATTATCGTTGCCAATTCCATTGCTCGTCAGATTGAAGGACGAATCTCATTTAGAAGAGCTATAAAAACATCTATTGCATCTTCGATGAGAATAGGCGCTGAGGGAGTTAAAGTTTTGATCTCCGGACGTCTTGGTGGTGCTGAAATGGCAAGGGGTGAAATTTATAAGGAAGGAAGAGTCCCATTACACACACTCAGAGCTGATATCGACTATGCTTTAGCAGAAGCTCATACTACTTATGGCCGTATTGGGATAAAAGTGTGGATTTGTAAAGGTGAGATTTATGGAAAGCCAGACCTTTCACCAGTTATTGCTGATAAGAAAAGGCCTCCACTAGGTGGTGGAAGATCAAAGAGAAGAAGAAGATAATAAGTATTTTGAAACGAATATATTAATATTACGATAATGTTACAGCCAAAGAAAACGAAATACAGGAAAATGCAAAAGGGCAAAATGAAGGGAAATGCCATGAGAGGAAACCAACTTGCTTTTGGTTCTTTTGGTATAAAATCTCTTGATGAATCCTGGATAACCGGTAGGCAAATTGAGGCAGCTCGTCAGGCTGTTACCCGTCACATGAAACGTGAAGGGCAATTGTGGATCAGAATATTTCCCGATAAGCCTATTACCAAAAAACCTGCTGAGGTTCGTATGGGTAAAGGAAAAGGAGCTCCTGAAATGTTTGTTGCAAGAGTATCACCGGGAAGAATCCTTTTTGAAGCTGAAGGTGTGCCATTAGCTGTTGCTAAGGAGGCTTTGAGGCTTGCAGCTCAAAAACTGCCTGTCATAACAAAGTTTATTGTAAGAAGAGATTACGTAGAAGAAATAATTTAACAACATGGAACAAGAAGTAATAAGAGAGCTATCCACACCGGAACTCGTTGAAAGACTTGAAACAGAGTCAAAGCAGCTTGTTAAGCTGAAGCTCAATCATGCGGTCTCTCCTCTGGAGAACCCAAATAAAATATCGGCATACCGTAGAACCGTTGCCAGAATCAAAACGGAATTAAGAAAAAGAGAGCTTGAAGAAGTTAATAAAAGCGAAAAATAATAATGATGGAAACCAGGAACTTAAGAAAAGATAGAATTGGCCTCGTAGTGAGCAATAAGATGGATAAGTCTATTGTTGTCAGGGTCGAGCGTAAAGTTAAGCACCCTATTTATGGTAAGTTTGTGAAAAAATCTACCAAATTCCTTGCTCATGACGAAAAGAATGACACGAATATCGGAGATAAAGTGCGGATCATGGAAACCAGGCCATTGAGTAAAAATAAATGTTGGAGATTAGTTGAAATTATTGAAAGAGCGAAGTAAAAATGGTACAACAAGAATCAAGATTAGCAGTAGCTGATAACAGCGGAGCAAAAGAGGTACTTTGTATAAGAGTGCTTGGCGGAACTAAGAAAAGGTACGCTTCATTGGGAGACAAAATAGTAGTAACCGTTAAAAAAGCAATTCCTTCGGGCAATATTAAAAAGGGAACTGTTACTAAAGCTGTTGTTGTCAGAACCAGAAAGGAAAGAAGAAGATCTGACGGTTCATATATTCGTTTCGAAGACAATGCTGTGGTTCTTCTTAATGCAACCGGTGAAATGATAGGTACTCGTATCTTCGGTCCGGTTGCCAGAGAATTAAGGGAAAAACAATATATGAAAATTGTTTCACTTGCACCTGAAGTGCTTTAAAGTTTTAAAATGATGCAAAGTAAAAAATTACATATCAGAAAAGGTGATAACGTAATGGTCATTACAGGCGAATCAAAGGGTCAACAAGGCAAGGTGTTGGTGCTTGATTCAAAAGGAAGGGCCATTGTGGAAGGTGTTAATATGGTATCAAAACACCAAAAGCCTAATGCTGAAAATCCTAAAGGTGGTATTATTCAGAAAGAAGCACCTATCAATCTTTCAAATTTAAAGGTGATTGACGGTGCAGGAAATCCCACCAGGATTGGAAGGCGATTAGATGAAAAGACAAATAAATCAGTTCGATATTCAAAAAAATCCGGGGAGGTAATCAAATAATGGGATACACACCGAGGTTAAAAGAGAAATACTTAAAAGAGGTAGTTCCTGCTTTACAAAAGCAGTTTGGCTACAAAAGTATTATGCAGGTCCCGAAATTGACAAAAATAGCTGTCAATCAAGGAGTAGGGGCTGCCATTGTAGATAAGAAATTAATCGACACAGGTGTCGAAGAGATGACGCAAATTACTGGTCAACTTGCTGTACAAACCAAATCTAAGAAGGATATTTCAAACTTCAAATTGAGGAAGGGAATGCCTATTGGTGTCAGAGTTACTTTGCGCAGTGATAAAATGTATGAATTTCTTGACAGGTTGATATCTGTTGCTGTACCACGTGTCAGAGACTTCAGGGGAATTAATGAAAAAGGTTTTGACGGTAGAGGAAATTACACCTTTGGCGTTTCGGAACAGATAATTTTTCCTGAAATAGATATTGATAAAATAAGCCAAATATCAGGTATGGACATTACCTTTGTCACTACTGCAAAAACTGACAAAGAGTGTCTTGCATTGTTAAAAGAGTTTGGTTTACCATTTAAAAATCAAAATAAAAAGTAGTATGGCAAAAGAATCAATGAAAGCCAGGGAAGTAAAAAGGCGTAATCTGGTTGAGAGGTATGCTGAAAAACGTGCTGCATTAAAGGCTGCCGGAGATTATGAAGGTTTGCAAAAACTGCCGCGTAATTCTTCAAAAGTAAGAATGCACAACAGATGTAATATGTCTGGAAGACCAAAGGGTTATATGCGTCAGTTTGGTGTTTCAAGGATTAATTTTCGTGAAATGGCATTAAAAGGTTTGATCCCGGGTGTTAGAAAAGCTAGTTGGTAACAGGAATTAATAGTAGAGAAAATGAATACAGATCCAATTGCAGATTATTTGACAAGAGTCAGGAATGCGATGAAGGCAAATCACAGAGTTGTTGAGGTACCTTCTTCCAAAATTAAAAAGGAATTGACAAAAATTCTTTTTCAGTCAGGCTATATCTTGAATTACAAGTTTGAAGAAGATACAAAGCCGGGCGTAATTAAAGTCGCTTTAAAATATCATCCTGTAACAAAGATATCTGCCATAAATAAACTTGAGAGAATCAGTAAGCCAGGCCTGAGAAGGTATGTTGGTGCTGATGAACTACCAAGAGTATTAAACGGCCTGGGTATTGCCATTATGTCAACATCGCAGGGTGTTATGACTAATAAAGAGGCAAACAAACGTAATATAGGTGGCGAAGTACTTTGTTATATTAGTTAAAAATTGAAGAATATTTTATAATATGTCAAGAATAGGAAATTTACCGGTAAGCATTCCCGATGGTGTGGAGATTAAAGTCTCTGACGATAATCTTGTCACGGTTAAGGGAAAGTTAGGCGAACTTCAACAGCAGGTTGATCCTAATATTTCAATTAAGATTGAGGGAGGAGTTGTTGTTTTAGACAGAGCCACAGAACAAAAAGATCATAAAGCCAAGCATGGCCTCTACAGGGCTCTTATTGCAAATATGGTCGTAGGAGTTAGCAAAGGATATACAATTGTTCAGGAATTGGTTGGTGTGGGTTATAAAGCTGAAGCAAAAGGTCAAATGCTTGAGTTTTCACTGGGATATTCTCATAACATTGTTTTTGAGTTGCCTCAAGAAGTTAAAGCCGAAACGCTTTCAGAAAGAGGTAAAAGCCCAACAATAACTCTTAAATCAATAGACAAGCAATTGATCGGACAGGTCGCAGCAAAGATTAGATCACTCAGAAAGCCCGAGCCATATAAAGGAAAAGGTATTCGTTATAAAGGTGAAGAGATCAGGAAGAAAGCTGGTAAAGCTGCTGCAGAGAAATAATAAACTGATAAATATTTGATTACAATGGCAATAAAAAACAGAAAACAATACAGACGCAGCAGAATCAAAATGAGGATTCGCAAGGTTATATCAGGTACTGCTGATAGACCTAGGATGTCTGTTTTCAGAAGTAATAAGCGGATATATGTTCAGCTTATCGACGACCTGGCAGGTACTACACTTGCTAGTGCATTTTCAGCAACAGATGGCGAAAAGATGGCTAAGATTGAGAGTTCAAAAACTGTTGGCAAAGCAATTGCTGAGAAAGCTAAAGAAGCAGGAATAGAAAATGTAATTTTCGACAGAAATGGTTATTTATATCATGGCAGAGTGAAAGCTTTAGCTGAAGCAGCCAGAGAAGCAGGACTTAAATTTTAATTTATTATGCCGAACGTAAACATAAAAAGAGTTAAATCAAGCGATATTGAATTTATTGATAGGCTTGTTAGCATTCAGAGAGTAACAAAAGTTACAAAGGGTGGACGTACATTTAGTTTTTCAGCCGTTGTGGTTGTTGGAAATGAGCAGGGTGTTGTTGGTTTTGGATTGGGAAAAGCCCAGGAGGTAACTTCAGCCATAGCCAAAGGTATTGACGATGCAAAGAAAAACCTGATAAAGGTTCCTATTCTTCACGGCACATTGCCTCACGAGCAGGATGGTAAGTACAGTGGTGCTAAGGTTTTTCTAAAACCGGCTGCTCCGGGAACAGGTGTTATAGCGGGTGGTGCTATGCGTGCAGTTCTTGAGAGTGTTGGTGTTAAAGATGTACTTGCAAAGTCGAAAGGCTCCTCAAACCCGCATAGTGTTGTTAAAGCAACAATTAATGCACTTATACAACTGAGAGACCCTTATACGATTGCTCAACTCAGAGGAGTAGATTTGAACAAAGTTTTTAATGGATAAAATCCCAGGACAAATGAAAAAATTAAGGATTAAGCAGGTAAAAAGCGGAATAGGACGCCCTATTCGCCAGAAGAGAACACTTGATGCTCTTGGTCTGAGAAAATTAAATCAGACAAAAGAAGTTGATGCTTCTCCTCAGGTTCTGGGTATGATAGATAAAGTAAAGCATTTATTGGTAATTGAAGAAGTTAAATAAGAATCTATAAATTTTTAAAAGATGGATTTAAGTAATCTTAAACCGGCAGAGGGCTCAACGAAAAATCGTAAGAGAATAGCCAGAGGACAGGGGTCTGGAGCAGGTGGAACTGCAACAAGAGGCCATAAAGGTGCTAAGTCGAGATCAGGCTACAGCAAGAAAAAGGGTTTTGAAGGTGGACAAATGCCATTGTTCCGCAGAGTTCCAAAATTCGGGTTTAAAAATATAAACAGAAAAGAATTCCGTGGTATAAATATTGACACTTTGCAGAAACTTGCAGATGAGAATAAGCTTACTTCTATTGATGTTAATACACTTATTAATCACGGACTTGCCAGTAAGAAAGACCTCGTGAAAATTCTTGGCAGGGGTGAATTAACTGTTAAATTGGAAGTTAAAGCTCACGCTTTTTCAGCTTCAGCTGTTAAGGCTATTGAATCTCATGGCGGAACTGCAACAAAAATGTAATTTTAATGAAGAAGTTAATAGAAACAATAAGAAATATATATAAGATTGAGGACCTGCGAAACAGGATTCTTTATACCCTTGGTATTATTCTTATATATAGATTTGGTGCTTATATTGTTTTACCTGGCGTTGATCCACACCAACTTACAAACCTGAAAAATCAGGGTAGTGAAGGATTACTTGGCCTTTTGAATATGTTTTCGGGTGGAGCCTTCTCAAATGCGAGTATATTTGCTTTGGGAATTATGCCTTATATCTCTGCATCCATTGTAGTGCAGTTGCTTGGAATGGCTATTCCTTATTTTCAGAAATTACAAAAAGAGGGTGAAAGCGGTAGAAGGAAAATAAGTCAGATTACTAGGTATCTTACTGTTATTATCCTTGTTTTTCAATCGCCGGCTTATATTGCAAACCTGGTAAGGCAACTGCCTCCTGAAGGTATTTATCCTTTCGATCCGAACATGGCAACACATACTGTGTTTTCATTTTTTGGAATTTCGTCAATAATGGTTTTGACGGCAGGCTCGATGTTTATTATGTGGCTGGGCGAAAGAATCACCGAAAAAGGTATTGGTAACGGTATCTCTCTCATCATTATGATTGGTATTATTGCAAGATTACCTTTCGCTCTGATTGGTGAGTTTGCGGCCAGAATGGAACAGAAAGGTGGCGGAGGTCTTGTTTACTTTGTTATTGAAATAGTTGTACTGATATTTGTTATTCTCATCACTATTCTTTTGATTCAGGGAACAAGAAGAATACCGGTGCAATATGCTAAACGAATTGTTGGAAACAAACAATACGGAGGTGTTCGTCAGTATATACCATTAAAAGTTAATGCTGCTGGAGTTATGCCTATTATATTTGCCCAGGCAATTATGTTTCTGCCTATTACACTTGTTGGTTTTACAGATTCGGAATCACTTAGCGGATTTGCTGCGGCATTTTCCGATATTAACGGATTCTGGTATAACTTCACATTTTTTATAATGATCATTCTGTTTACATATTTTTATACTGCCATTACGGTTAATCCGAATCAAATGGCTGATGATATGAAGAAGAATGGTGGATTTATTCCCGGTGTTAAGCCTGGGAGAAAAACGGCTGACTTCATTGACAATGTTATGTCCAGGATTACATTACCTGGTTCGATATTCCTCGGTTTTGTCGCGATAATGCCTGCACTTGTAAGTTTGGTTGGTGTTAGCACACAGTTTGCTCAGTTTTATGGAGGAACTTCATTGCTGATTCTTGTTGGTGTTATTTTGGATACATTACAGCAGATAGAAAGTCATTTGTTGATGAGACATTATGACGGATTAACAAAATCCGGTAGGATAAAAGGAAGGTCATCTTTTAGTATGACCGGCTAGAATATTTTGATTCGCGGAGGCGAAAATGATATATTATAAAACAGAAGAAGAAATAGAGTTATTAAGAGAAAGTTCTTTGCTTGTTGGTAAAACTCTCGCTGAGGTTGCAAAGCTTATAAAGCCCGGTGTGAAAACTATTAACCTGGATCAGGTTGCCGAGGAGTTCATCAGAGACAACAACGCTAAACCCGGATTTAAAGGTTATAATGGGTTTCCATATACCTTATGTATTTCGGTGAATGAAAATGTTGTTCATGGGTTTCCTTCTGAAAGGGAACTTAAAGATGGCGATATTGTCTCAGTTGATTGCGGAACAATTAAGAACGGGTTCTATGGTGATTCAGCCTATACTTTCGCGGTTGGTAATGTTAAAGAAGAGGTGCTGATGCTGATGAAGAGGACTAAAGAGTCACTCTACAAGGGAATTGAAAACGCAATTGCCGGTAGAAGGATTGGCGATATAGGTTATGCGATTCAGAGTTATGTTGAAAGTTTTGGATATTCGGTTGTACGAGATCTTGTTGGCCACGGGCTTGGAAGAAATCTTCACGAAAAACCGGAAGTCCCTAATTTTGGAAGGAGAGGCAGAGGTACTAAGTTGAAAGAGAATCTGGTGATAGCAATAGAGCCTATGATCAATCTTGGCACAAAAAGAGTTGTTCAGGAAAAAGATGGCTGGACAATACGTACTGCCGACAGGCAACCATCAGCTCATTATGAGCATGATGTTGTTGTGAGAAAAGGAAAAGCAGAGATTTTGTCAACATTTGATTATATAGAAAAAGTATTGAATAATAAATAGTTTAGAGTATTATGGCAAAACAGGCATCAATAGAACAAGACGGGACAGTTATCGAATCTTTGGGTAACGCAATGTTTCGTGTGGAACTTGAAAATGGTCATATTATTACAGCTCATATTTCAGGAAAGATGAGGATGCACTATATTAAAATTTTGCCCGGTGACAGAGTGAAACTCGAAATGTCGCCATATGATTTGTCAAAAGGACGAATAACATTTAGGTACAAATAAAAAGGATAAAACAATGAAAGTCAGGGCATCTGTAAAGAAGAGAACACCAGATTGCAAAATTGTTCGCAGGAAAGGACGTTTGTATGTAATCAATAAAAAAAATCCCAGGTTCAAACAGAGACAAGGGTAAAACATTTGATTTGAATTTTGAATAATTAATAAAAAATAAATAGTTTATATATGGCTCGTATAGCAGGAATAGATATACCAAAGAATAAAGCAGGTGATATTGCTTTAACATATATCTATGGTATAGGAAGGTCAACAGCACGCAAAATCCTGAAGGAAGTTGGTGTTGACGGTGCAAAAAAAGTTCAGGACTGGAACGACGAAGAGCAAACGGCAATTCGTAATGTTATCAGCGGTAGTATTAAGGTTGAGGGTGAGTTGCGTTCTGAAGTTCAAATGAACATTAAACGATTAATGGACATCGGAACTTACAGAGGTATCAGACATCGTATTGGTCTTCCACTGCGTGGTCAACATACCAAGAATAATGCAAGGACAAGAAAAGGACGTAAGAAGACAATTGCGAATAAAAAGAAGGCACCTAAGGGTTAATATATAGTTAGGTTGGAAAATTAATTACGACGGTAAATAAATATTATGGCTAAGAAAACCAGAAGTACAAAAAGGAGAGTAGTAAACGTTGAAACATACGGAAGAGCATATATAAGCGCTTCATTCAACAACATTATTATTACTCTGACGAATAATTCAGGCCAGGTGATCTCTTGGGGATCAGCCGGTAAGATGGGATTCAGGGGGTCAAAGAAAAATACTCCTTACGCAGCTCAGTTGGCTGCATCCGATGCGGCAAAGGTTGCTTATGACCTCGGATTGAGAAAAGTAAAAGTTTTAGTTAAAGGCCCCGGATCGGGAAGAGAATCTGCAATCAGAACACTTCACTCATCAGGTATTGAAGTTATCGAGATTAAAGATGTTACACCACTTCCTCATAACGGTTGCAGGCCACCTAAAAGAAGAAGAGTCTAACCATTCTCTGGAATTGAGGATTTGATTAAATAATGAATTAATAATAGAAAACAGATAAAAAATGGCAAGATATATTGGTCCGAAAACGAAAATAGCCAGGAAATTCAGAGAACCTATTTTTGGCCCTGATAAAGCTTTTGAGAAGAAAAATTATCCTCCGGGACAACATGGAAACTCCAGAAGAAGAAGAAAGCAGTCAGAATATGGTGTTCAGCTGATGGAGAAGCAGAAGGCAAAATATACTTATGGTATTCTTGAGCGCCAGTTTAAGAATATTTTTAAGAGAGCATCACGTAAGAAAGGTATTACTGGCGAAATTCTTTTGCAACTCATTGAGGCCCGCCTCGATAATGTTGTTTTTCGTCTTGGAGTAGCTCCATCGCGCCCCGCTGCTCGTCAGTTGGTTGGCCACAGGCATATTTTGGTTAATGGAGAGATTGTAAGTATTCCTTCATATTCCATCAAAGCTGGTGATATAATTAGTGTAAGAGAAAAATCAAAGTCACTTGAAGCTATTACTGATTCACTGGCTTCTCGCTCAAATGCTTATTCTTGGCTTGAGTGGGACGAAAATCTGATGGCCGGAAAGTTTCTGAATTATCCAGAGAGAGCTGAAATTCCTGAGAATATTAAGGAACAACTTATTGTTGAATTGTATTCTAAATAGTAATTAACCTAACCGATAGATAGTCAATAATTAAAAAAGCTGAGTATGTCAATTTTAGCATTTCAAAAACCAGATAAAGTTATAATGATCGATGCCGATGATTTCAAAGGTACCTTTGAATTTCGTCCGCTTGAGCCAGGATTCGGTATTACTATAGGTAATGCGCTAAGACGAATCCTTTTATCCTCGCTCGAAGGTTATGCAATCACTTCAGTGAAGATTGAAGGCGTGGAGCAGGAGTTCTCAACCATTAAGGGTATTGTTGAGGATGTTACTGAGATCATTTTGAATTTGAAAAAAATCAGATTTAAAAGACAGATTGAAGAAGAAAATTCAGAGAAAGTACAGATAGTTATTGGTGATCAGGACGAGTTTAAAGCCGGAGATATTAATAAGTTTCTGTCAGTCTTTCAGGTTCTGAATCCCGATCAGATAATCTGTCATATGGAGCCGAGTGTTAAACTCTCTATTGAACTTACCATTGAAAAGGGTAGGGGATATGTCCCGGCTGATGAGAATAAGAGGATGAATGCTCCTGTTGGCACGATAGCTATGGATTCGATCCATACACCTATTAAGAATGTAAAATATCATACTGAGAATTACAGGGTTGAGCAAAAGACTGACTACGAAAAGCTGGTTTTTGAAATTAATACTGATGGCTCTATTAATCCTAAGGACGCATTGAAAGAGGCTGCAACAATCCTCATTCATCATTTTATGCTTTTCTCTGATGAACGTATAACTCTGGATACTGAGGATAAAACAGTTACTGAAGAGTTTGACGAAAGCTCATTACATACCAGACAATTGCTTAAAACAAAACTTGTTGATCTTGACCTTTCAGTCAGGGCATTGAATTGTTTGAAAGCTGCTGATGTGGAAACACTTGGCGAACTGGTACAGTTTAATAAAAATGATTTATTGAAATTCAGAAACTTTGGTAAAAAATCACTGACCGAACTTGAAGATTTGGTGAAGTTGAAAGGTTTGGAATTTGGAATGAATATATCAAAGTATAAATTAGATAAGGAATAATCGAGATGAGACATAGGAAGAAAATTAATCATTTATCGAGGACAAGTGCACACAGAAAAGCAATGTTGGCCAATATGGCTACTTCGCTGATAATGCATAAAAGAATTCACACTACTCTTGCAAAGGCAAAGGCTTTAAGAGGTTATGTGGAACCGTTGATTACAAAATCAAAGAGTGATACTACACATTCGAGAAGGATGGTATTTAGTTACCTTAAAAGTAAAGAAGCGGTTACTGAGCTTTTTAGAGAAATTTCTGCTAAGGTGGCCGATCGTCCGGGTGGATACACACGAATAATCAAAATTGGAAACCGACTTGGTGACAATGCTGAAATGTGTATGATTGAGCTGGTGGATTACAATGAAAACCTGCTTGGTACAAAGGAG
>JAUVIX010000285.1 GCA_030592565.1 Chlorobiota bacterium | reverse complement strand
GTTATAAAATAAGCGATACAATTGATGTATTTCTTTATAAAGATTCCGAAGATAAAATGATTGCCACTACCCGTTTACCAAAAGTAATGCTGAATGAATATGCAGCTCTTAAAGCCATAGAAGTAAGCCGTTATGGAGCTTTCTTTGATTGGGGACTGGAGAAGGATTTATTAGTTCCTTACAGACAACAAGCTGAGCCTATTGAAGAAGGGTATTTTTATGTAGTGTTCCTTTATCTGGATGAGGAATCTCAACGCCTCGTTGGAAGCACTAAAATTAATAATACATTAAAAAAATTATCCGTTGATCTAAAAATTGGTGATGAAGTAGATTTACTTGCATATCAGGAAACTGAAATTGGAATAAGTGTAATAGTTAATAACACTTACCAAGGGATGTTATTTCAGAATGAAATTTTTGATGATATAAAAATTGGTGATAAATTGACCGGGTATGTAAAAAAAATAAGAACTGATAATAAAGTTGACATTAGCCTGAACCGTTTTGGATACCGTGGTGTAGATGCCAACATAAAGAAATTGCATAAAGCACTTACAGATAACAACGGGTTTTTAAACATAAACGACAAAAGCTCTCCGAAAGACATTGCAGATCAATTAGGTATGAGTAAAAAAGTTTTCAAAAAGGCTGTAGGTGCCTTATACAAACAAAAACGCCTGGAGATAAATGAAAATGGTATTAAACTCATAGAGAATATCGAATAGAATGAGGTGTAATAAAGAGATTTAAAAACTAATTACTCAAATTATATTTTTGAAGTGCACTGCTGACTCTCTCCTCCAAACTCAAATTCCCGTCAATCCAATATATTTTATATCCAGAACGTTCCATTTTCCGGAACCAGGTCATCTGGCGTTTTGCAAATTGATGAATTGCTGTATTCAGTAGCCTGAACATATCATCATAATTAATCTCTCCCGTAATATACATTGTGAGATATTTGTATTCCAGGCCATAAAATTTAAGTTGTTCGGGAGTTAGTCCTTTATCCAACAATTCTTTAACCTCTCCTGCCATGCCAGAATCAAGCCTCTGTTTTAGCCTCTCAGTAATTCTTTTGCGTATTACTTCACGATTAAGCAAAATTCCAATTATTGTATTCTTAATTTCAGGAAATGATCTGTCAATTTCAGGATGTTCTTTATAATATGTCTGTATCTCTATCGCTCTGATTAATCTCTTGCTATCTTCCGTATCTGTTATGTTATGGGGAACTTTGAAGTCATGAAGTCTGGCAGTAAGTTTATCAAGGTGTAGATCAGCTATGCTTTCTCTAAGTTGTCTGTTTTCAGGAACTTTTATTAATTTATATCCTTTAAGAATAGATTCAATGTACATTCCTGTACCGCCACAAAGAATAGGCAGCTTTCCTCTTTGTATTATATCCTCATAAGTTTTTAAAAAATCACGTTGAAATTCATAAACGTTATACTCATATCCCGGCTCAACAATATCAACAAGATGATATGGTATCTGCCGGTCATTGACAATATAATCACCAAAGTCTTTGCCTGTAGCCAGGTCCATACCTTTATACACCTGACGCGAATCAGCACTTATTATTTCTCCGTTCAGATGATATGCAAGTTGGGCTGCAAATGTTGTTTTCCCTGTTGCTGTTGGGCCTAATATGGTAATCATAAAACTGTCTTTAAAATTATAAACTAATAGTTTTGATACTCATCTTCAATTTTTACTAATAAATTTCGTAAGTCATCCATTCTCGAAACCGGCATTGAATCAAATGATTCTAATTTATTTTCTATGACTTCTTTAAGATAATATTTATTAAGAAATTTATTTATATTTACCTCATCGCTATTTTGCTTGTCCCTGGTATATCTCCATTTCAAATACTGGAATGTTCTGAGTGCGTCAAACTTATGATGGCATGCTTTTACAAACTGTTCCCGGGTCTTAAAATTTTTGCGCAAAGGTTGCCATATATCTTTTTCTCCGAATTTTTCTTCAAAAAAATCATCCAAAAAAGCTTTGATCTTCTTTTTGTAAAGAACAGGAAATAAGTCAAATAGCGACTTGATTTCATTAAAGTAGCTATATGGATATATAGGATATGACGACCAGTCTCCTTCCCTACCCTTTATCATTGCAGGGCCAGTACCGAAATCAACCCGATCAGAAAATCTGGCTGCCGGAAAGACCTTCTCCCTGTTCCATGAAATTATTTTCCCATACTTTCTTAACTTCTGCAAAAAATAGAAATCTTCTCCGCTTTTATGTGGTGTTATCCCTCCTATTGCTTTGTATGAGCTTACAGGTAAAGCAATGGCCGAACCGATAGCTGTAAAAGCGTAAGGACTACCTATTCGCAACATATTAATATTAAAATATCTCAAGTAAATTTCATAATGTAAAATAGCCCTGTCTGCATTTTCTTCTCCCGTCAATTTATGATAATACGCAACCGAGGCTGCAACTGCTTTGTGATGAGATTTGAAAGCTTCAATCAATGACTCAAAATAATTTGGTGAAAATGTTGTATCTGCGTCCAGACTAACAATCAAATCGTCGTTCTGTGCTTCAATGGCTATTCTCTCCATTGCCAGCTTCCGCGCCCACCCCACTCCATGTTTTTTACCTTTCCATCCCTCTCCCCTGCTGCTTTTATCAATTATTTCAATATCAATATCCTTTACAGACTCCAGAATATCCATAGTTTTACGGTTATTCTTGCAGATGTTAAGTCTTTTCGGTTCGTTCCACCAATTGTCAGGCTGATTAATACAAGCCACAAGTTTAAAATTCTGATATGTTTGCGATTTAAGACATGAGACAAACTCCTGCATATACTCTGCTTCATTTAATGCAGGTAATGCAATGTAGATGTAGGGTTTGTATTTATTCATCAATTGTAATCTATTTGCGGACAAAAATATTGATAATTCAGTTTGAAATTTGTTATTTATAATATATATCTTTGCGGCCTAAATTGGCAAAAAATATTTTCATGGATAAAAATACTATAACAGGACTTTTAATAATTTTTGCAATCCTTATTGGATATAGCTTCTGGATGACACCCTCGAGTGAAGAGATGCAGGCAAAACAACACATAGTTGATTCAATAGCACAGGTAATGCGCACCCAGGATTCCATTGCAGCAATTAGCCGTATTGAGAGACAAATATTGGATTCAATTAACAAAGCAAAAGATGCTGAGAATACGGCTACTGAAAATACTGATTTACAAAGTAATAATGCGACAATAGACAGGGATAAACTTGGTGTTTTTGCTAACTCATCTGTTGGAGAAGACAAAACTTTTATCCTGGAAAGTGAGCTTTTGAAATTAACGGTTTCAGCAAAAGGTGGAAAAATAATTTCTGTGCAGGTAAAGCAGTTTCAGACTTTTGATTCGTTGCCGTTAATTCTGTTTGACTCAGCACAATCAAACTTTGGAATTACTTTCTTTGCGAACAACCGGATTATTAATACTAATGACCTCTATTTTCAGCCTACTACTGAGAAAAACATAATTATTGCCGAAGGCAACAGTGCCCAACTGTCAATGCGTCTTTATGCAGATGCTACTGACAACACATTCAATTATGACAGTTACATCGAATTCCTTTATACATTAAAAGGAAGCGATTATATGATGGATTTTGACATTAATTTTGTTGGTATGGATAGATATATCGATAAAAGTTCAAGTTTCATTGACCTGAACTGGAGTACTGATCTGATGAGGGAGGAAAAAACCATTGACAGAATGAATGGACCGACGGTTTATTATAAATATTATCAGGATGAAGTTGACTACCTATCTGAAACTAGTGATGATGAAGAGGAGCTTCTTACAAAAGTCAAATGGGCCTCATTTAAGCATCGATTTTTTAGTGCTGTATTAATTGCTGATAATTATTTTCTAAACGGAGAAATTAAGGTCTTTAATAAAGAGAACCCTTCAAATCCAAGATATCTGAGATCAGTGGAAGCAACATTGGGTCTTCCTTTTCAGCCGGGAGGAAATTCAACAATTCCAATGTCATTCTATTTCGGGCCAAACAAATTCAAAACATTAAAGCAATACAATCTTGATCTGGAACGCCAGATACCACTTGGGTGGAGTTTATTTCTGCTTGCCTGGATAAACAAATACGCGGTCATTCCGGTATTTAATATCCTTGAAGGATTTGGCTGGAATTATGGAATAATAATTTTGGTTTTAACTATTTTACTCAAGATAGTTCTATTTCCGATTGCTTATAAGTCATATGTTTCATCTGCAAAAATGCGTGTGCTCAAACCTGAAATTGATGTTCTTAGCAAGAAATTTCCAAAGAAAGAAGATGCGATGAAAAAGCAGCAGGCTACAATGTCATTGTATAAGTCAGCAGGGGTAAATCCTATGGCCGGCTGTGTGCCAATGCTATTGCAGATGCCTATTTTGTTTGCGATGTTCCGGTTTTTCCCTGCAGCCTTTGAGTTGCGGCAACAGTCCTTCCTTTGGGCTCATGACTTGTCAAGCTATGATTCAATTTTGGAACTACCTTTCACTATTCCTATTTATGGTGATCATGTTAGTTTATTCACTCTTCTTATGACTGTTTCCACAATTCTTTACACAAAAATAAATCAGGAATTGATGGGGTCATCGCAACAGCAAATGCCAGGGATGAAAACAATGATGTACCTAATGCCAATTATGTTTTTGGGTTGGTTTAATAATTATGCATCAGGTTTAAGTTACTACTATTTCCTTGCAAATATGATCACATTTGGGCAGATGTATTTAATCAGAAAATCCATCAACGAAGATAAGATCAGGGCTCAGATAGAAATAAACAAAAAGAAAAAACCAAAGAAAAAATCAAATTGGCAAAAACGTCTTGAAGATGCTGCCAAAAAGAAAGGTTCTAATCTTAAGAAATAGAGTATTTTATGCCTTAGAAAAAAAACATACCTTTTCATTGGTATTGTTTGAAGAAGTTTAATTAGTGAAATTCGTTGACAATGAAATTCCAAATCACTTC
>JAUVIX010000196.1 GCA_030592565.1 Chlorobiota bacterium | reverse complement strand
TTTATTCATACATTTGCACACAGAAAAATTTAAAATAAAATGTCTAACTAAAAATTTAAACTTATGAAAAAAATTACTTTAAGATTATCAGCAATATTAATGTTCCTTGCTTTCGGAACATTTTTATCTGCACAAACAACATTCAACGTAACATTCAACGTTGATATGACAGATGCCGAAGGATTTAATGCTGATACGGATGATGTTTACATCTCTGGAACTATGGCAGGCTGGGCACAACCAGGTACAGACTCTGCTTTTATGATGACACCAACAGATGACAACCCTATGATTTACACAATAACCGTAGTGGCAGATTCTGGTTTGGCAATGTTTAAGTATTTCCGTGTAATTGAAGGAGCTGCCAGCTGGGATAACGGAGAATGGACTGGAGATCCAAACCGTACAACAATTCTTATGTTGGATAACATGGTACTTGATAATGTATGGGGCAACAAACCTATAATGGTTACTTTTAATGTTGATGTTACTCCTGCTGTAGATTCAGCTGTTTTCGACCCTGAAGTTGAGCAGATTTATATCACAGGTAGTTTTGCAGGATGGATGATGCCTGGAGTTGTTCCTCAGCTTGCAATGACCGCAGGTGATGATATGATTTACTCTGCTCCTGTTTTAATATATGAAGGAGATTACGAATACAAATACTTTGTTGTTCATGAAGGTGTTCCAAGTTGGGATTTTGGTGAATGGACAGGAGATCCAAACCGTACGTTAACAATTGACACAACTGTGACTGAAGTTAATGACATCTGGGCTCTTCTAGCCGGTGTTTCTAACTATTTACAACCAACTTACACTGTATTCCCAAATCCTGTAGAGAACACTCTCTTCATCAGGAATCTTGAGAAAGCAGACAGAATTGAAATTTACAATATGGTAGGCCAAAAGGTTAAAACAATTGATAATATTTCAACTCCTGATGTTAACATCAACGCAGCAGAACTTAACAACGGTGTTTACTTTATTTCAGTTTACACAGCTAAAGGTGTTCAAACAACAAAATTTATTAAGAAGTAAAAAAATCTTTAATTCAAAAAAAAAAGACCTACCCGATTTGGGTGGGTCTTTTTTTTGGGTTTGTTCCAATGCAAGCGTGGACGCTTGCTCACAGGATGAGCAAGCGTCCACAATGATTTTTGTGTAAAATTACAAGATTTTTACACACCCCCACCTACACGTAAATCAGCCCGCCCCCTCTCGGCCTGCGCTTTTATCCGACACACAGAGGGGAGTGGCAAACTTCTTTGAAGTTTGATTGGTTTCTGAGCAATCTCTGATGCGAAGCACAATACTCCCCTCTATGCATAAGCCTGTGGGTAAGCCGAGAGGGGGTGCGGTGGCATTGTGGGTGGGTGGGGGTATGTTAATCAGATGTATCAAAAACCTCAAGCACGAGTGCTGTCATTGCAGAAACCTTTAATTCATTTACAGGATATTCCTTCCCTGAAATTACATCTATAACTGTATCATTGCCAGATATTATTTCACTAAATCTTTCAATATCAATCTTCACCTGCTTTTTATTTTTATTCAAAACCACCATTACCTTTTCTTCATCATTAAACCGGAAATAAACATACACGCCATTCTCAGGGATAAAATGAATAAGTTCTCCAGTATGGATCCAGCTTTTTGACTTTCGCCAGTTAACCAGTTTACTTACAACCTCTTTTGCTTCGGTTTGCTTCTCAGTCAATCCCCTGTATTCAAAAACATTCACTGTATCCCCTGACCAGCCTCCGGGAAAATCGCTTCTGATAACCCCATCGTGTTTACCTCCCGGATTTGTCATCAAAATTTCAGTACCATAAAATATCTGTGGAATACCACGCATTGTCATAATGTATGCTATTCCCATTTTGAAAAGGTTTAAATTTTCATTTATCTGTGTATAAAACCTGTTCATATCGTGATTATCAGGAAAGATAACCAGGTTAAAAGGGTCAGGATACTGAAAATCATTTGCCAGAGTTTCATACATTTTCATAAGCCCTCCTGTGATATCCTTTTTTTCATTCAAACCCTGTATCAAAGCTGATTGCAGAGGGAAATCCATAAGTGATGGCAGGCATGATTTATAATCGTCAGGATTATTTTTACCCCGCTGCCAGTAAGAGAGGATAGCCTGATTTTCGCTCCATTCCTCCCCTACAATGTTAAAATCAGGATATTCATCCATAATTGCACACGACCATTTACTCATAAAGTCCTTATCAGAATAGGAATATGTATCCTCCCGTATTCCTGAAAGTCCTGCATATTCAATCCACCATATCGAATTCTGGATAAGATAAGTTGCTAAAAGCGGATTTCTCTGATTCATATCCGGCATTACTTCCACAAACCAGCCATCGACAAACCTTTTCCTGTCATATTGAGAACCATATGGATCCTGAACCGTTGGCCTTTGATGATTTGTCTGAATAAATTTAGCATCATTATTTATCCAGTCAGAGGATGGCAAATCCTTCATCCACCAATGTTCCGAACCGCAATGGTTTATTATCATATCCATTATTAATTTAATACCCTTTTTGCCGGCCTCTTCACTTAATCTTTTGTAATCCTCATTTGTCCCAAATCGTGGATCGACCTTATAATAGTCGGTAGTAGCATATCCATGGTAAGAGGTCCGGGGCATATTGTTTTCAAGAACAGGATTGAGCCACAATGCTGTGAACCCCATATCCTCAATATAATCAAGGTGGTCAATTATTCCCTGAATATCGCCTCCATGTCTGCCGTCCGGGTCTTTTCGGTTCAACCTATCAGAATAACCGTCAATGTTATCATTTTCAGGATTTCCATTGGCGAACCTGTCCGGAGTGATAAGATAGATAACATCTGAATTATTAAAGCCCTGTCTCTCAGAAGAACCATCATCTCGTGAGAACAGTCTATATAAATATGTAACTTCGGTTTTTTCGCCTTTACGAAAATTAATATTAAAGCTACCAGGCTCAGCCATATCAATCTTAAGATTAATAAAAAGATAGTTAGGATTTTCATCTTTAATAACTTCATCAATAAAAACTCCCTGATAATCAATTATCGGTTCAAGGACTGAAATATCTTCTCCGTAAACAATTAGTTGTAGCTCTGAATTTTTCATACCTACCCACCAAAAGGGTGGTTCAAGCCTGTCAATTGTATATTTTGCATACATCGGTAAGTTCATTAATAGTATTAACAATAGAATCAAATTTTTCATCATATCGCATTTCTTTATCATATAATCAACAAAGATAGAAATAAAGAAGATTTCAAGCAGAATTTATCTTGAATTTGATACAATCATATTATCTTTGCCGGTAATGTCACAATCATCCAATATACCGAAATATTATTCACTTTTCGACCTTGCAAGCAGTCTGCAATCTATCATCGAAAAGACTTACAAAAGAGCTTACTGGGTGAAGGCAGAGATTGCAAAACTCAATTATTATCCTAAAAGCGGACATTGCTATCCCGACCTTGTGGAAAAGAAAAACGGTAAAGTACTGGCGCAAATGAGAGCGATTATCTGGGCCGGCACATACACTGACATAACACGAAAGTTCAAGGAGGTTACAAAAGAGGAATTAAGAGAAGGAATGACCATTCTTTTACTTGTGAAAGTCTCCTTTCATCCCACACACGGACTATCACTAAACATTCTTGATATAGAGCCTGCTTTTACCCTTGGTGAAATGGCAAAAGAAAAGGCAGAGACAATTGAAAGACTGAAAAATGAAGGTATTTTTGACCTGAACAAGAGACTTGCTGTCTCATTATTACCAAAAAATATTGCCATTATATCTGTTGAGACAAGTAAAGGTTATCACGACTTTATGAAGATTATCGAAGGGAATATCTGGGGGTATTTTTTTAACAACACTCTTTTCCCTGCACTCCTTCAGGGTGACAGTGCGGTAAAATCTTTGACAGGACAATTAAGAATAATTAAAGATATTTCAGAACAGTTTGATGTAGTTTTAATAATCAGAGGCGGTGGCGGAGATGTTGGACTAAACTGTTATGATAACTATTTATTGGCAAAAGAAGTCGCAACATTCCCACTTCCGGTTCTTACCGGGATTGGGCATTCAACCAATGTAACCGTTACAGAGATGGTGGCAAACCAAAATCTGATAACTCCGACAGATGTCGCATATTATCTTATTCAAAAATTTCACAACTTTTCAGTAAGGATGCAGGATGCAGAAAAAAAGATCAAAGATTTCGCAAATGAACTTCTGAATATTGAAAACCAAAAGCTAAACGAAATAATCCGTATCTTCCGCTCCCTGACTCAAAATCTGATAATGCAAAACAAACACTCTATTAGGGAGTTTGAAACATTGCTGCTAAATAAATCCAACGCTTTTATCTCAGACAGAAAAAGGGAATTGTATAATATTCAAATACAAATGAGATATAGGCCTGTAGAGGTTTTGAAAAACGGATATGGTGAATTATCAGGGCTCACAATGCTGCTGGATATTCGCAGTAAACAAATACTGAAAAATCACAATACCAAAATAGAGCGATTAACTGAAAAAATAAAATTACTTGAACCATCAAATGTCCTGAAAAGAGGATACAGCATTACAATTCATAATGGCAAGCCTGTTAAGGATATAAAAAATCTTAAAAAAGGTGATACTGTTAAAACCAGGATTTTTAATGGTTCATTTGAAAGTAAAATAGAAAAAACTAATTATCATGGAAAATAAGATGAGTTACACCAAAGCAATTGCAGAGCTTGAAGAAATTGTAGAAGAGATTGAAAATGAAGACATATCTGTTGATGATCTCTCGAAAAAAGTTAAGCGGGCATCCGAACTCATTCGGTTATGTAAAATCAAGCTCACAAAAACAGAGCAGGAGGTGAATGACGTATTGAAGGAGATTGAGGGCGAAGGCTAAACACAACAAAAAAAAGCCACCGGCGAAGGTGGCTCTTTTACGCTTAAGTCAAATGAACAACGCAGTGAAAATTGACATTAAGCATTCTTTGAAGTGATTTTTAATATTACTCTTTTAAAAATCAATGTGTTAATCTTAAACTTAGAAAAGAGTATGCTATTTATACCCAAATCGGCCTAAGATGTTTCAAAAAACACAATTATTTTTTATATTTGTTTTTTATGGAGAAATTCAAAGAAATAGTTTAAATTTGACAGGCAAAACTAAATAACAATGAAGAGGACGTTTTTATCAGCTTTTGTACTTATCACGGTAATACTGATTACCCTGACAATAAATATAACACAAGCACAAACCAAAATACAAGAGAATTTTTGTATTTCTCAGGAGGAGGTTAAGCTGTATAATGCTATAAATGATTACAGAAAAGCCCTGAACCTGCCGAAGGTACCGCTATCAAAATCACTCAGCTTTGTCGCGCAGCAACATATTACTGATCTTCTTATAAACAAACCTGATACCAATGCCTGCTCATTCCATTCATGGTCTGACAAAGGAAGTTGGACGGCCTGTTGCTATGGAGGAAGTGTAAAAAATAAAAAATGCATGCAGGAGAAACCTCATGAGCTCACAGATTATCAGGGAAAGGGTTATGAAATTGTTTACTGGGAAAACAAAGATGCAACTGCAGATAATGCCTTTGACCAGTGGCGTACGGTTACGGCCTCACGATCGCTGATTACTAATTTTAAGGAATGGGAAGACTTCTCCTGGAAAGCAATGGGAGTTGCTATTGAAAAGAATTTTGCCATAGTCTGGTTTGGTGAAGAAATGGGTACAGAAACAGAAACAAAAATATGCGGTTCGGGAAAAATTATTAAGAATGAACCTCCAAAACTACCTGCTGACAGCTTAGTCGTTACAAAAGCTACTGGACGTTATTATCTTATTTTTGGTAATTTCCAGACAATGGAGGATGCAAAAAAGCAAGTTCAAAAATACAGGGGCGAAGGATTTAAGAATGCAAAGATCATTTCAAAGGATAATAAATTCAGAATTTCTCTTACTGATTATGCAAAACAGGAATCTGCTGCATCTGCAAAAAAAGATCTTCCTGAAAAATTCAAAGATGCGTGGATAATGCCGTTTTAGGGTTTCATAATACACATCTGGCCATAATAAGTTGACATTAGCAAGCCTAAAAAAAAGCCCAGACGACAACTCATCCGGGCTTTTAATTTTAAATAGTAAACTTTATTTACCAAGCACTTCAGCCATCTTTTTTCCAATGTCAGCCGGTGAATCAACAACGTGAATACCACTGGCTCTCAGAATCTCTTTCTTCGACTGGGCAGTATCGGATTTACCCCCAATAATTGCGCCGGCATGGCCCATAGTACGTCCTTTAGGAGCAGTTGCTCCTGCAATAAAACTAACAACAGGTTTTGTTCCGTACTCTCTAACATATTCGGCAGCATCGGCTTCCATATTTCCACCTATTTCGCCTATCATAACAATTCCTTCTGTGTCAGGGTCGTTCATAAACAACTCAACAGCATCTTTTGTAGATGTCCCGATTATTGGGTCACCACCAATACCAATTGCTGTGGACTGTCCAAGCCCAAGCTTAGTAAGCTGATCAACTGCCTCATAGGGAAGGGTTCCCGAACGAGATACAATTCCTATTGAGCCAGGCATATGTATAAAACCAGGCATAATACCAACCTTTGCTTCTCCCGGAGTAATAACACCCGGACAGTTAGGTCCAACAAGACGACAATCCTTATCAGAAATATATTCCTTAACTTTTACCATATCCTGAACAGGGATGCCTTCTGTGATACAGACAATAACTTTGATGCCTGCATTGGCAGCTTCCATTATTGCATCACCTGAAAAAGCCGGCGGAACAAAAATCAGTGAAACATTTGCACCAGCTTGCTTAACTGCATCTTCCACAGTATTAAAAACAGGCCTGTTAAGATGTGTTTGTCCACCTTTTCCGGGTGTTACACCTCCAACGACATCTGTTCCGTACTCAATCATTTGTCTTGCATGAAAAGTACCTTCTTTCCCGGTAAAACCCT
>JAUVIX010000057.1 GCA_030592565.1 Chlorobiota bacterium | reverse complement strand
ATCAACAGTATCACCTGATTTTGGAGATAATCCTGTTGCTGACTCGGCTGTGCTGACACTTGTTTACAATAGCTATTATGGTAATATTCTTACTCAGCAACATCTGACAGTTTTCAGAGTTACAGATGATTTTTACCTTGATTCATCATATTATTCCAATTCTTTTATTGGATATGACAGTTTACAGGAACTTTCAAGTATTTATTTTGTACCTAATCTGGATAATATCATTGTTGATTCTGTAGAAGTGCCAGGAAGGTTAAGAATACCTCTGAATGAGTTTTTTACAGATCCCATTATGGATACAAGTAATTATGAGAATTTTACAGATAAAGATAAATTTGTGGATTTTTTTAAAGGGCTGTATGTAAAAAGTGAAATTCAAAATAGCTGGACAGGCAGTGTTGGTGCTATCTTATATTTTGACCTTTTGGATGCTAATTCTAATGTGCAGCTATATTATCATAATGACTCGGTTGATTCATTAAGCTATACTTTTAATATTAATTTAAATAGTGCAAGGGTTGGACGTTTTGACCATGATTATTCGTTAAGCAAAAATCAAACATTTAAGCAGATGATTGTTAATGGTGATACATCTCTTGGGTCGGAAAAGTTATTCCTCCAAAGTTTGGGAGGTGTAAAAACACTACTTAATTTTTCTGGTCTTGCCGAATGGGCTCAATCAAATGTTATAACTGTGAATGAAGCAAAATTGATATTGCCGGTTGTGACTTCTGTTGAGGATTATGGAGTCCCTGGTAGTTTAGTTCTCTTCAGCTATAATGCAGATGGAGAATTAACTCCTCCTCAAGACTACCATGAAGGTGAAGCATATTTTGGCGGAAAGTATATTGAAAATATGAATGCATATCAATATCGACTTACATATCATATTCAATCTCTGCTAAATGGAGAACCCGATTATGGTATGGTGCTTTTTTCGAATGGCAAGTCTGTAAATTCTGAAGGATTGGAGCTTTACGGTACAGATTCGTCATTACCAACTCCCATCATTCTAAAAATCACCTATACAAAATTGAACTAAAAATAATATTTTCCGTTCTCTTATTAAAATATTTATCTTTGCGCGTTAATAAATCTAAAACTAAATGTGTGGAATAGTTGGATATATCGGGCCTAAACAGGCTTTCCCAATCTTAATGAAAGGGCTATACAGACTTGAATACCGCGGTTACGACAGTGCAGGTATTGCTATTGTTGATTCCGATCTCAAGCTTTATAAAACAAAAGGAAAAGTATCGGACCTTGAGAAATTTGTTCAGGGTAAAGATATTAGTGGAACAATAGGAATTGCCCATACCAGATGGGCTACCCATGGTGAGCCAAATGATATTAATGCTCATCCTCATTACTCCCAATCAAAGAATCTTGCACTAATCCATAATGGGATTATTGAGAATTATGCTTTGCTGAAAGAGGAAATGATAGGTCGTGGGCATCAGTTTAATAGCGATACTGACACGGAAGTTCTGATACATCTTATTGAAGATATCCAGATAAATGAAAATGTGTCTCTTGAGGAAGCTGTCAGAATGGCTCTTAATCAGGTTATCGGAGCTTATGCAATTTTGATAATATCTAGAGACAACCCTGATTTGCTTATTGCTGCACGGAAAGGAAGCCCTATGGTAATAGGGATTGGGGATGATGAATTCTTTATTGCTTCAGATGCTTCTCCAATAGTCGAGTTTACAAAGGAGGTTGTCTATCTTGAAGAGGAAGAGATTGCCTGTATAAGACGGGGTGAAAAGTTAAAACTAAAAACCATTCATAATAAAGACAAAACACCTTTTATTCAGTCGCTTGAACTTAATCTTGAAGCTCTCGAGAAAGGAGGGTATGAGCATTTTATGCTTAAGGAAATCTATGAGCAACCCCAGTCGATAATGGATAGTATGCGCGGAAGGCTGAATGCAGAAAAAGGAATTGTTAAACTTGGCGGAATAAGTGATTATGAGAATAAGCTGACAAATGCAAAAAGAATAATTATCATTGCCTGCGGAACATCATGGCATGCAGGTCTTGTTGGTGAATATCTTTTTGAGGATCTTGCACGTATTCCGGTTGAGGTTGAATATGCATCAGAATTTCGTTACCGACATCCAATAATAAATGAAGATGATATTGTTATCGCAATTTCTCAATCAGGGGAAACTGCTGATACTCTTGCTGCAATTGAACTTGCAAAATCAAAAGGTGCGACTATACTTGGAATTTGTAATGTGGTAGGATCTTCCATTGCCCGGGTAACTCATGCAGGCTCATATACACATGCCGGCCCGGAAATAGGGGTGGCATCGACAAAAGCATTTACAGCACAGGTTACTTTGCTGACGCTGATGGCTCTTGATATTGCACATCGTAAAGGGACAATTGAAATGTCGAGATATCGTCAGCTTCTGAATGAGCTGGAATCTATTCCTGACAAAGTTAGAGAAACTTTAAAAGTTGATGATCAGATAAAAGAGCTGGCACGGATTTACACTTATGCCCGTAACTTCCTTTATCTTGGCAGAGGCTATAACTTCCCTGTTGCACTTGAAGGCGCACTTAAGCTGAAAGAGATTTCGTATATCCATGCCGAAGGCTATCCTGCTGCTGAAATGAAACATGGGCCTATTGCTTTAATAGATCGCGAAATGCCTGTAGTGGTTATTGCAACAAACAAAGGAACCTACGATAAAGTGGTTTCAAATATTCAGGAGGTAAAAGCAAGGAATGGTAAAATAATTGCTATTGTTACCAAAGGCGACACTGCTGTTAAAAAGCTGGCAGACTATGTTGTCGAGATTCCTGAAACAGAGGAACTTTTTGTTCCCCTTTTAGCAACAGTTCCTTTACAACTTCTTTCATATCATATTGCTGTTATGCGCGATTGTAATGTGGATATGCCACGGAATCTTGCTAAATCAGTTACGGTTGAATAATATTTAGATAAGACTGCCAAGAATGTTGAATCGGAATCAGTTATAGAAACCGGTTGGTATGAGGAGAAAGGTAGATCGTTTATTTTAGCATTTTACAATTTATTCTCCAGCATAATTTCTTCATTTCCGGTATCTCTTTCGTTGTCGAAATCACCACGCAGATATCTGAATTGTTTCCGCGCCCTTGCAGTATAAACACTTGCAGGATAGTCGATTAAAAGCAATTGATAATACTCCATTGCTTTATTCTTATCGCCAAGTTGCTTTTCGTTTAGTTCAGCGAGAAGGAACAGTGCATCATCAGCAGTTATGTCATACGAATAGTTGTCAACTATATCAGTAAGATAATTTGCTGCATTTTTAAACTCTCCATTCTTGATCATTATTTCGGCTTTTTTATATAAAACTTCGTCATAAATCGGATGACTTACTCCCAGTTCAAAAATAGAGTCAAGAATTTCCAAAGCCTCTATATCGTGATTCCTGAAAGGCAGAAGGTCGGCACGTGCATACATACTCAAGGCAACCGTGGAGCTATCAATATCAATGTTATCGCTGATCAGAACTGACAACTGCAATGCATCATTAGCTATGAATTTGGAAGTAGCAGCTTTCAAAACATCAAGCTGTGCCTTTGCCCAGTCGAACTGGCCTATGTAAAATGATAGTTTTGCGTTTTTGAATTTGGCAAGATGCCCGATGGGTTCATTTTTAAATTGCTTTTCAACTTGTGAGTAGAGTAGCTTTGCGTCCCATACATTATCAACAAATAAAAGTATGTCAGCGAGTTCAATTTTGCACTGTGCAACATTCATCGGACTTGCATTTGGAATTTCAATTGCATAATTTAAAACATCAATCGCCTCATCTGTTTTATCGAGATAGAAAGCCTGCAAATGGCCGAGAAACTCCATAACCTGAATTGTTGTTGCATTCCGGCCGTAATCATCAAGAACTAAAATGTAATCCTTTTCCAGATCAGTCAGGTCGTCTTTTGTGTAATCAAACGATCCTGTGATCTTTTGATAGCGTGCATTCAGCAGGCCTATTCTGGCATCAAGATAATAAATATTGTTTTTGCCTTTTTTTAGAACATATTTGTATGAATCAATGGCAATATCGTATTCTTCATTTGATATGCAAAGTTCGGCAAGTTCAAGAATAATCTCTCCGTCACTCCCGGTTCTTTTGTCTATTGCTTTTGCCTGACTTAAAGCTAGCCCGAAGTTTTTCTCCTGAACAGCCAGCCAGTACAGCATTTCTGAAAAATATACCTTTTCAGGCTGTTTCTGAATTCTTTTTAGCAAAGCAATACGAAGTATTTCGGCTGTTTCTCCCTCTTTATCCTTATCAAGTACATCCTGCAGTCGGTACTCCACGATAGTGACATTTGAATAATTGAAGTCGATATAATCAAGGTATTGCTCTATCATTGCCCTGTAATCGCCGGTCTGCCTGTAAAGATTTCCAAGCTCAAGGTTAAAAGGATAGTCACTAATTAACTGCTGACCTCTTTTATAGGTAATTATTGCATATTCCGGTTGACCTCTCATCAGAAAAGTATTGGCAAGGTCTTTAATCTGGTTGATGTTTGGAGAGATTTTTTTAATAGCTTCGTCGTACTGACGTTTTGCCTTTGCACCGTCTCCGGCCTGTGAATATACAAATCCAAGGTCAACGGTGTATCTCATCTGTCCGGGATACTTTTTCTTCTGACTTTTTACCAGCTTTTCAGCTTTCTTAAACTCTTCAAGTTTTGTGAGACAGTAGAGATAATAGTGATAGTATATTTGATTTTTTTTCTCCTTAAAAAGTTTCTCATATAAAACTAATGCTTTGTCATAGTCGCCATTTCGGTAGTATTGTGAAGCCAATTGCTCGTCGCTCTCCTTTTTCTGTTCCTTTGGTGGTGTTGCGGGGTGAGGTGGGTGGATTTCAACAGGTTTTAAAATACCATCGTTCTGCGACATAACCTGAATGCCGGAGAAAAGGAGCAAAACCGGAAGAAGATATTTTAGTAGCCTCATTTTTTTTAATTGTTAAGATTTCTCTTAAAAACGCTTAATGCCTTAATGGTTTTAATACTTTAGCATTCAACTTATTATTTGAACCATTAAGAAGTTAAGGCTAGTTAAGATTTTTCTTCAGACCCATTAATTCTATAATGTTTTTTTAATCAATAAATTCGAACCCGGTATAAGGCACAAGATCCTTGGGTATTTTTATTCCTTCAGGAGTTTGATTATTTTCAAGCAGGGCTGCTACAATTCTGGGTAATGCCAGGGCACTTCCGTTGAGAGTATGAGCCAGTTTTGTTTTTCCATCTGCATTCTTGAACCTTAATTTCATCCTGTTTGCTTGAAAATTCTCAAAATTTGAAACCGAGCTGACCTCAAGCCATTTTTTCTGGGCTCCTGAATATACCTCAAAGTCATAAGTCAGAGCTGAGGTAAAGCTAATATCGCCACCACAAAGCCTTAATATTCTGAAAGGAAGTCCAAGTGCGCGAATAAGTGATGCTGCATAGTCTTTCATCTGCTCCAAAGTTTCATACGATTTGTCAGGATGCTGAATCTGCACCATTTCAACTTTATCAAACTGATGTAGCCTGTTCAGTCCTCTAACGTCCTTGCCATAAGAGCCTGCCTCGCGCCTGAAACACTGTGAGTAGGCAACATTCATAACTGGCAATTCTTCATTTTTTAGAATTACATTTCTGTAGATATTTGTTATGGGGACCTCTGCTGTTGGAATCAGGTAGAGATTATCCATAGTAACGTGATACATCTGTCCCTCTTTGTCGGGCAACTGTCCTGTTCCGTATCCGGAATCTTCATTAACCATCAGTGGTGGCTGGAATTCAGTATAGCCTGCATCCATTGCCCTGTCCAGAAAAAAGTTGATCAAGGCTCTTTGTAACTTGGCACCTTTACCTTTGTAAAACGGGAAACCGGCCCCGGTAACTTTACTTCCAAGGTCAAAATCAATTATATCGTATTTCTTTGCTAATTCCCAGTGTGGTAGGGCATCATTACTCAGTTCGGGCATTGTTCCCTCCTCATAGATCATTTCATTATCAGCATCACTGTTTCCCTTTGGTACTGAAGGGTGGGGGAGGTTTGGTAATTGTACTAGCAGGTCATTAAGCTCAGAACTAACAGAATCCAGATTATCTCCCAGCTCTTTAGATGCTTTTTTTAGATCGGCTGTTTTTGCCTTCATTACATTTGCCTCGTCAATTTTTCCCTGTTTGAACAGGCCTCCTATCTCCTTTGCGGCTTTGTTTGATTCTGCAAGCGTGTCATCGAGGGTTTTTTGAATATTACGCCTCTTAGCATCAAGAACCAGTATCTTGTCAATAATTGCGGCAGCGTCAAAATTTTTAACAGCAAGACGTTCAATAACTTCTTTACTGTACTCTCTAATATAATAGATCTGTAACATTATTATTTTTAATTTAATATCCCCAGAATAATAATTTTATTTATGCACTGCAAAAGTAAGCAAAAAAAAATCCCTCAGGCCAGCCCAAGGGATTTGTGTTATTTTAAAATCAAATTTAGTTTGCCTGTTCATTCATGTCAGCAGGAACAACTGAAACGTATGATCTGTTGTCTCTTTTCCTTCTGAATTGAACAGTTCCGTTGGAGAGTGCATAGAGAGTATGGTCTTTACCAATTCCTACATTATCACCCGGATGATGTTTTGTGCCTCTCTGCCTGATAATAATATTACCGGCTTTTGCAAACTGGCCACCGAAAATCTTTACGCCCAGACGTTTACTTTCTGATTCTCTACCGTTATTCGAACTACCTGCACCTTTTTATGAGCCATGGTTTCCTATTTTTTATTGTTATTTTCTTATTTATTTATTCCGAAATTTTAGTTGACTATTTAACTAGTCTTCCTTTTTATCTTCAGCCTTCTTTTCCTTTGGAGCAGCCTTAGGCTTTGTCTCTTTCTTTGCTACAGTTTTTGGCTTAGCTTCTTTCTTCTCAGCTTTTGGCTTTGCAGCAACTTTAGTTTCAACTTTTGATTTTGTCTCTTTCGCAGTTTTCACCACTTTCTTTTCTGCTTTCGGAGTCTCTTTCTTAGCTTCGGCTTTTGGAGCTTCCTCTTTCTTCTCTTCGATTTTTTTCGTTTTCTTAGCTCCTGTTTCGATTCCTTCAATCAGGACTTTGCTCAGGTATTGTCTGTGCCCGTTCTCTTTTTGATACCCTTTTCTTCTTTTTTTGTGGAAAACGGTAACCTTGTCACCTTTTAGATGCTCAACTATTTTGCCTGTAATTTTAATACCTTCAACATTGGGAGTTCCTACAGAAATCTTACCATTGTTATCATACAGCAAAATATTTTCAAATTCAATCTTTGAATCTATATCACCTTCAAGGCGGTGGACAAAAATCTCCTGGTCTTTTTCAACTTTAAATTGTTGTCCTGCTATCTCTACTATTGCGTACATTTTATTATATTTACTTATGTCTGAAAAATGGAGTGCAAAATTAGAAAAATTTTTAATTCTACAACTTTTTTTCTTGTAATTTTTTTAACTACAGAAATTTGAGAGGTTTTTTGCATTGAAAACAGGCAGACTTGAGCTGTTTTGTGGCAATATTTTTTGTGGCAGAGATGTTAAAAGCGTCCTTGATTGTAAATGCAGGTAGAAGTTAAAGCTTCCCTTTTAATCCCGAATGAGAAAGTATGTTAAGTACAATTGTCTGAAATGAATCGTCATCAAGGTTTTTTAGATATTTTTTCAGGTCTCTGAATTTTACCTGTTTTTCTTTTCCCGAATTTATAATTGATACGACATCTTTATATTGAGAAACCTTCAGCTCGCTTTCAAGAGCATCAATAATAACTTCGACAGGAATGTTTTTATTACCTGTCTTCACAGGTTTTCCGAAAGCTTTTAGCTCATCTATTGATGCTTCCAGAATTTCTTTGCCAAGCTTTTTACAGGTGTCGAGATATGATGTTTTGCCGGAAGTATCCCTTAGCGCCCAGCTTGAGTAGTCATAATCTATCTTCTCTACCTCTTTTATTTTCTGATTATCTTCTCCGAAAATTCTGCCTAATAGAATAATGGTATATTGTTTCCATGCGTCAAGATCAAAACCTTTTGCATCAAGTTCTTTTATACGGTCTTCAAGTAATTTTATATCTTTCATTTTTTATTGAAATTTGAGTTACCAAATATACAACATTTTATGTTACATAAAGAAGAAAAGGCCGGAGAAAAAATCTCCGGCCACACTTCAAAGAATCCTATGGGATTAGCCATAGTCAATTTATGTTTAACTATTCATTTACCTTTTGACAATTTTCTTTTTGAATACGGTTCCATTCTGGTTGTACAGTATCATTAAATATATTCCTGTTTTTAAATCCGAAATATTTAAAGATATTATATTGTTACTGGTAGCAATGTCTTTAACAATACTACCAAGGAGGTTGGTGATCATAACCCTTTTGTAGCTTTCTGATCCTTTAATATTTATTATATCTGTCGCAGGATTGGGATATACAACAATTTCATTATCATTCAGGTAACTGTCAACAGCAGTGATATAGGTCTGGTCGAAATAAAATGCTCCCATATCGTTTGTTGTTCCATCCGGATCGAAAGCCAAAGATGGGTTTCCACTGTCAATGCAGGGTGATTTTGTGAAGTCGCCTGCTGGATAATCATCCCATTGTAAAGTATAATCATCCTCATCGGGATTTGAAAACAAGGGATTCGTGTCTATATTGCCTTCTCCTTCATGCCCACCTTCAATATCAGAATATGAGATTTCGGGAAGCTCGTTTCCTGTAGATATCTCAATAGGCAGGTTATTCCAGAAAATAGAATTAATCACAGTAGCTGAATGCAGTGATGAGTTATTCAATAACATTCCGCCAGCATCTGTAACAGCTGTATTATCTGATATTGTTGAGTTAATGATGTTGAGGTCGGATTCCATTATATTTATACCTCCTCCGTTTCCGCTTGCATGATTACGGATAATAAGAATGTGGTCAAGGCTAACCGAAGCCATATATTCTGCGCTGATACCGCCACCATTAACAGCACTGTTTTCTTTTAATACACAATTTGTTAATGTTGTAAATCCCATCATGCAACTCACTCCACCACCATTTGTTGCTATGTTTCCATTGATTTCAACATTTTCTATTATCACGTTTGCATCCATTCCAACATTTACACCGCCACCGTTTGAGGAAGTGAAATTATCAGCAATGGTTCCACTAATAAATGTAGATGTTCCGCTACCGTTAACAGAAATGCCTGATCCGAAATTATTTGAAATTTCAAAGCCGGAAATTGTAGGGTCTGAAGAGTTTACTCCAATTCCACCAATAAAATTTCTGTTTACCTTAGAATCATTAATATTTATATCAGAAAATTCATTAATTGAAATGCCGAATCCAAGGTTGTTTTTTATACTGCAATTATCTATTTCCAGATTGGAGTAATCCATACAAAAGATTCCGTTGCTGCTGCTATATTCTATTTTGCAGTAATTCAGAATTGATTTTTCGGTTTGTATTGATGTGTAACCGACAAAACTTAGTCCCTTCCATCCGTTGTAAGTGCCTGTTGAAAAATCTGTAGTATCGGCAGACGTGAAAATAATAGAGTCGCTTATACTGCCATTGGCAGTTATCCTGCCTATAATTGTAAAAGTATAATTTCCTTGAAAAGTAATCTCAACACCAGGTTCTATTGATAACTTTTTATCAGTAGGAATAGTTATGTTTCCATTAATAAAGAATGGACTTTCAGAGATATTCCAATTTCCGAAAACATCTCCCTCTTCAATAATTGTCTGTGAAAATGATGTTAGTGTTATTACGATGAAGAATATGACAACTGTTATACCTTTTTTCATTTTACCTTGTTTTTGTAATATTGGAGGAATAACCCTTGAAATTATTCCTCCAGATATTTTGTACTACCTTGATTTGCTGTAATGGTAATGCCAAAAACTATGCGAGGATTGAATTAATCAGATAATATGCTGTACTGTGACTGGAAATATATGTGTCATTATGGGTTGAGAAACAGCTTGTTAACGGGGTTTTGTTATTGGTGCTGTTTTAATGAAATGGAGATATCTCAGGTGTAGATGTGGTTTGTATATTTCCAAATTTGGGAAGGGAAAATAGTATTTAGTCCAAAATACAGAATATTGAAGGTGGTGATAAAAATATGTTAGAGTTAGAATCCTGTAATTATAGTTTTATTCGTAAACTTATTTACATGGCCTTATTTTGTTTGTCAATCCTGAATGCATCGTACGGAAAATCCATTTAATTTTTTACTTGTATCATTGGATGCTTCTGTACTGTTATAATGTAAAAACCTAGCCCAGGCACGAGTATCATTATTTTCTGTTGATGTCCAGTAAAATCCCGTGTATCCCGAACTTAGAAATGCGCCAGTATTATAAAATCTGTAGCCACCAGGCAGACCTGTAAATCCACTTACATTATTAGCTCCTGTATTTGGTTGATTCCAATGAGTTGTGCCTTGTTCTTTCATTTTCCCTCCTGCAGTTGGTGTGCCTCCGAGAAATAGGATCAATTGATCCCACTCTGAATTTGAAGGTAAATGCCAACCATCAGGACAAATGCCTTGTGTACCACTTGAATTGATATATTGCATCATTTCATCCCACTGATATAGTCCGCCATAAGTACCGCAATTTATTGGGGAATTGTTGATGCAATACTTCTCAATTGTGTCATTATCAGTCTGGTTATTAGTACTATTTGACATAGTTCCAATATTCAGGTTTTCTGCCATCCAGCATTGACTACCAATTAGTACAGTATTGTATGTCTGACCGTCACGGATGTCAATTACGGGTTTTCCGCAGGAGTAACTTAACACTGCAGAGCCTGAACCTACATTTGCGGCCCACTCATCTTTGTCCTGCTCATTTACATCATTATCCATATTAAAATCAGCGGAAAAATAGCCCGAGTTTCCATTTTGTATTACCCAAAGGTCATTTTTGTCTTTGTTGTCAATCTGTCCATCTGCATTAGCATCAGAAGATATCATACCCCATAACCCATTTCCAAGAGAGCTGCAGCCAGGTTCGCCTCCGAATATTTTCTCAGGGTTATCGGTGAAGTCATAAGAGAAAATCCCGTTTTCTTCCTGAACAGGGTCGCTATTGATTATGCTTAAATGATTTCTGTGAGAGATTACGAGGAATAGGTCGTGGTTGTAACTCAGTGTGATTCTTTGTGACAGCCCATCCAGCCTGACTATTGTTCCGTCTTCTTTAACAAATGCTGCAAATCTTTTCAATGAAGAACATTCGATGGCAGCTACAGCATCGGTAGTATCCCTGAAATCAAGTAGTATCCAGTCAATTATATCGGTACCCGGAATTTGGGCTACTGATTCATCACCGGTATAATTCCATGGAGGTACATTGAATGGCTGAGTAAGTGGAATATTCATTGAAATGTTAAGATAGGGCATCATTTGCGTATAGAAAAAAGGGCCTTCGAGAAAAACCTTAAGATTAAGGGCTTTGCCGGGTGTAAATATTATTGTATCGGATGGTAAGCTTTCGTTACCATTTAAATCATAAACAGTAACCATATAATAAATTGAGTCAGCAAATGTTTCAGGATCAATAAAAGAGGTGTCAGAAAGAGTTACATATGGTTCATTCGAAAAAGGCAACTGACCAATGACTTTATAAATGGCAAAGTATGAAAAGTCTTCTTCAGGTGCTTCGTTCCAGGACAGTGTAATGGAATCTTGAGCAAAATATCCGGAAAATCCCATCGCAGGCAATGGTATTAGATTGTCAACCGAATAACCTGAATCAGGAAAAGAATAATAATGGTTGTTTGGATCACTTGTTTCAGCAGATATGAAAAATGAATGATAGTGTATTCCTGAAAAGGTTGAATCTAAAATTGTTGGTGCATCGAATTCATATTCTTCCAATTGTTGGGCTATAACATTACCGACTAATTCCCACTGTTCTTTTACCCAGTTTTGTTTTCTAAATATTTTGTATTCAGTAATTGTCCCTGAACTTGTGTTATCAAGGATACTTCTTGTCCAGTTAATAACAACATACTTACCCTGATCATTAGGAACATCACTAATGGAATTTATTTCTGGTAAAAACTGATTATGATAATTCTTGTTAAAAGAATTTGCACCCATATCAATAACTGAGCCGTCAGGGTCAAGATGTACCGGGTCACCTTTATCGATGCAGGGAGATTTTGTGGAATCTTCCAAAGGGTAATTTGCCCAGGTCAGTCTTAAGTCATCATTTGCTAAATCTACAAACAGCGGGTCTGCATCTATATTACCAGTACCAGGCCAGCTACCTTCGATATCTGAATATGTTATTTTTAGTTTCTGATTTATGTCTGATATCTGATCAGGAATATTCCCCCAAAAAATACTATTGTTTACAGGAATTGTATCTGTATAGGGGCATGCAATTCCTCCTCCTGTGTTTGCAATATTATTTACAACTGAAATTTTGTTAATCTGTGAATATAAAGCAGAATATGCATAAATTCCTCCTCCGGCATTATAAGCATGATTACTACTTATTTCTACATTGCTAAATATGTTTTGTCCTCCCTGGAGAAAAATTCCTGCACCATTGTTTGCAATATTATTAAATATCTTAGTGTTAGAAATATCAATACCATCTGAATATTCACTCATATATATTCCTCCACCATTTTGAGTTGCATTATTTCCATATAATTCACAATTTGAGATTATTGCACAACTAAAGGCTATCGGTTCAGAAAATATGCCACCTCCATTAACTGCTGTATTATTTCTAATAATTAGATTGTTTAAAGTGCATTGACCCCAAATATATATTCCACCCCCTTCAGTTGCAGGCCCATTGTCCTCTATTGTCAGGTTGTTCAGAAATGTCCATCCTCCATACCAAATAGTAATGCCACCACCATTATTATTACTTATCACACCATTTGATATGTCTTTATATGAGCAATATCCTCCAACATATATGCCTCTGCCTAAATTATCAGTAATCGTTAAATCAGATATATTATCATTAACTCCACTCTCCTGTCTAAAATATAACCCATCACTCCCATTTTGAGTTATTGTAATATTGTATAAATTCAGATTGCCATGATATTTGTAAATGCCATATGAATCACAGTTCCTAATAGTACTATTGCTGATATTAAGGTTGTCGTCTTCAAATCTAACTCCGGCGGCACTGCTATATTCAATAATACAATAATCAAGTGTTGATGAATTACAATATAAAAAATCAAGCCCTCCCCAACCTGCACCTTTTGTTATATTCCCATTTTTGGAAGTTAAGCTTGTAAATTTTATGCTGTCAGTTTGTGTGCCAATGGCTAATAGCACTCCGGATATTTGAAATTGGTAATTGTCCTGAAAAATCACCTCTACTCCGGGTTCAATAATAAGAGAATCCGTAGTATAAAAAATTGAGATATTCCCTTCAATCAGGTAAGGGCTCCCTGATGATGTCCATGTGCCATTTATATTACCTCCCGGTATGGTAGTTTGAGGATAAAGAAAAATGGGAAGAAATGCAAAAATCGAAAATAGGATTTGTTTTTTCATAAGGCAAGGTTT
>JAUVIX010000230.1 GCA_030592565.1 Chlorobiota bacterium | reverse complement strand
GGACATGTAAGTTATAAGGGGTTTGCAATAGATAACAATCTTGAACATCATGTTTTGCGAGCCGACCTGAAACAACATGTAAAACGGAAAACATATCATATCCAGCATGTTAATTCTGCTGACAGCCGTCTAAAAACATAGATCGATAGAGAAATGCACGGGGTCGCAACAAAATATTTACAGAGTTATTGTTAAATCCACAGAGTATTTAAACCATAGCCTAAAAAGTTATTAATGACCTTAATGGCAGCCTCTACCCTACTCTTACCTTTCCCGTCAATGATAAAAAATGGATATTTATATTGGGCAAGTTCCTCCATATAGATATTAAATAGTTTTTGCCTGTCATCAGGGTTTTTACGCAAATGGTCATCTTTCCAATCAATGTCAATATCCATCATAAGATGGAGATCATAACGATGATCTAATAATTTTTCTAGTATCCAGGGGTCACAATCGCCATACTTATACTCACTCCAGATTTTTGTTACGAAAAGGTCGGTATCGCAAAACAGATATTCATTTGCCTTTTCAGACATTTCATCTTCCAGCTTAAGCTGCCCTTTTGCTATTTTTACAATATCTTCTTCTTTATAATCGGAGCCATGCGTTTCGAGATATTCCCTTGCATATTCAGGTACCCAGACCGTATTGTAATATTCTGCAAGTTCTTGGGCAAGCGCTGATTTACCAGTGCTTTCCGGACCTGTTATTGCTATTCGTTTTACCATAAATAATCAATTTCAAAAAAAATCAACCGTTAAAAAGTTAAGGCTTTCCTTAATGTCACTTAATGCCATAATGTTTCGCAACTTTCTTCTTCCATTCAATATAGCCCATAACTGCCAGGATCAAAAACACAAGAAACTGAAAGCTTGTAAATACCAATCCCTTGTAGGTATATAGTGGAACAGAAATAACATCGCCCACAATCCAGAAAACCCAGCTTTCAACCTTTTTCAATGCCATCAGCAACATCGCAATGATGAAGACCGAAGTTGTGAAAGTATCAATATAAGGAACATTGGTTGACCAATAGGCAATATCATCGCCATTGAAATATTTCAATAGTGAAATAATGACAATCAATGAAAAAATAAACAACCCACCTGTTATCAGCCAATCTCTTTTAGTATTGAAAGTTATTCTTAATGGTGGTTTATCTGTCTTCTTTGTCCACATATACCATCCATAAACGCTCATTATAAAATAGAACAGGTTAATTCCGGCATCTGCAAACAGCTTCACATTAAAGCAAATATAAATGTATATCAATACGCTGATGATACCTGTCGGATAAACCAGAATTTTCTCCTGTTTTGCAAACCAGACACTCATAAGTCCGAAAATAACTGCTACGAACTCCAGCCAGCTCGTATCCATCAGGTTAGCCACAAATGCATCTATTAATGAAGATATATCCATAATTTAAACTTATGCGACAAGCGTCCATGCTTGTCATTAATAATTAACCTCGCAAAAATAGACATTCAATCGAAATAAAAAATTTCTACTTACCAACACGACTTTTGTTAATTTTGTCGAAAATTTGAAAATTATGAAAATCACAAAACATTCCATTCTGTTTATCATCATAGCACTAATTGTTAGCAGTTGCCTTACAGTAGAAAAAAAGGAGTATAAATTTGAATTGAAAGATAACCATTCAGGCACTTTGACAATTACTTATGTTAATATTATGTCAATGAAAAATGATACGGCAGATGTAACTTCTGCTGATTTTGAGGAGTTGCTTTCATCGTATATTAATGGTACGGAGATATACAAGAATTATCAAAGCGCCATTGTTCGGTCAAAAAGGTTGTACGAACGCAACGGACAACTGTATGGTGAGGTTATAATTGACTTTACAAATCTGAAGAGTGTAGGATTATACCAATACGATAACAAATGTCCCTATATGTACAGCATTGGTACAGGCGTTGAATCGGAAACCTTTCTCGGCACAAGCGGTGAATTCGGGGGTGACTATATGCCCGTTGTCTTCTGGCCGAAAACGGAAAAGGTTTTTACTCTTACCACACACATCACAACACCCGACGAAACGTGTACCAGCCTGTTGGCTGAATACAAAAAATGGAAGTAAAAGAGATTACTTCCATTTTTCTGCATATTCAGATTTTTCGTCCTGATATATTTCAATAACTATCTCCTTTCAGGTGGTGATCGCGGAACTCTTTCTTCTCTGGGACTTCTCGCTACTCTTTTCATCAGATCAACACGAAACTGTTTTTCAGCCTCCATCAGAATTAAAATCTTCTTTTGAGGTAGTACACCCTTAAGATCGGAAATGAATTTCTTCTTCAAATCAAGCATTTCCTGATCGTGGTTTAACAGATCGATGATAAACTGCTGAGCTTCACTATCCGTCATATCTTCAACAACTTCAGGGTTGATGTTATGTGATTTACGAAACTCCTTGTTCTTATTCTGCATTACTTTTTCATTTTCATTATATACCGGCCAAAATTTCTCAGCTTCATCGGTAGTAAGATTCAACTTTTCGGTAATGTAGGCTATTTTATATGTCTTAATTCTCTCCTCCCTATCAGAGGAGGGCTTGTCGCGTTGAGCTACTACGGTAAACGAAAACGCAAAAAAGACCACTACTAACATTACACTTCTAAAATTCAATTGTTTTGTTTTCATAATTTTAATTTTTATAAGTTATATAATAATTCATCTGTCTCAATGTCATCATTTGACAAATATTCAATTAATTCATCATCAGTAATATCAGAGAATTCCAAATCACTCAGAAAATTTTGATCATCTTCCAGATTGGCAAAAAGGATATTGAGGATATCAGATTCTTCAACACTATTGAAAAAATCAGGATTGTCCTGCAAAATATCGGAAATTGAAATATCGGATATGTCAGGTAAAGCCTCATTACTATGGTTTGATATCAAAAATAAAGAAATCAGAACAACAGTGACAATCCCGACAGTAGCTAAAGCTAACCGAGGTCTATAATTCATTGATTTCACAATCCTGTAAAAGTGATTTTCTTTCTTTTCTTTTAGCCTTTCACTAATCATAACAGGCAATCTATCGAAGTAACCTTCAGGAACAGTAAAAGGATTCCCCTTTGAAATCCCCGCTAATATTTTAAGGTTTTCATCCAAGCCTTCAATTGATTTACCTTTATATGTTTTATCTTTTTGTGACATCGTTATATTTGACCTGATTTTATCTCAATGGTTTAATTCAGTTTTAAATATTCTTCAATTTTTTTAACAGCAATGTGATATGAAGCCTTTAACGCTCCGACAGAAGTACCTGTAACTTCCGAAATCTCATCATACTTCATATTATCAAAATATTTCATATTAAACACAAGCCGCTGTTTTTCTGGCAATGTCAATATAGATTTCTGTAATTTCAATTCCACCTCATCGCCCGTAAAAAAGTTATCATCCTGAATATTCCCAGCCAACAGCTTCTCATAGTGATGAAGATCAAAAGTGAGCAGCATATATTTTCGTTTCTTTTGTTTTAAAAATGAAAAAGCTTCATTGGTAGCAATCCTGTATATCCACGTAAAAAGTTGCGAATCATTGCGGAATGTTGATAGATTTTTCCATACTTTAATAAATGTTTCCTGAACCAGATCATCAGCATCATCATGAACAATAACCATCCTCCTGATATGCATATAAACCTGCTTTTGATATTTTTTCACAAGCAGATTAAACCCGTAATGGCGTGAGCTATCATCACGAAATAATTCCAGTATTTTCTTATCGCCGACGTCCGTCAATTCAAATTATTTTTGAAACGAAGATAACTATTTATTGCGAATTGTTTGATTGCGGTTGGAGGAGAAGGTTTAAAGAGGGTGCAAATAAACTGCTTTGCTTAGTGAGCAAAAGTGTTAATTTCTGTTAACAATCCTTTTATATAAAAGAATTTTGTATTTTTGCTCCCGATGAAAAAAATATTTTTTCAAATATTGATTTTATGTCTTCCTGTCTTTTTATTGGCACAGATTCCTCCTCCTCAAGGAGACAACGGGACTTCGCAAGTTGACACCACTCTAAAAGTTTCCGAAAAATTCAACCCCGAAGAGGTAAGAGATGCAATATTAAGAAAGAGGTTTAGGGTGAGTGTTGAAGTAGGCGCAACTTTTGGCGGCTCTCCATACTATGGAAGCTATTTCGGCACCTATATCGCACCTAATCTTAGCTATGACATTACACCGCGTTTCACATTAAGCGGTGGCGTCAGTCTGGCAAACTATTACAGCATCAGCAACAGCGGGCCAGAATATGCAGGAATGAATATGTATCCTGGATTCGGAATGCCCACAACTTCAGTTTATGTTGAAGGAGCGTATAAGTTAACTGATAATTTTGCTGTTTACGGGGCTGTTCATCAGCAGATTGATCTTTTAAATATTCCAGGGCAGACACAGAACAATCCAAATTACAATTTCAACGGCACATCGGTCAGGATGGGATTTAATTATAAAATAAGCGACAATGTGTTTATTCGCGGAGAAGTCGGATTCTCTAACCAGCCTTATAGATACAACCCATATTATGGAGGCTTTCAGTCTGACCCTTTTTCAAGTCCGATGATGAATCAAAGGAGAGACCCTTTTAGTAGCCCCTTTTAACCCAAAACTCAAATCAGAATTTTGAACACAATTCTTTCCATACAAAACCTCAATAAAAGATATGGAAAGATACATGCTGTTAATAATCTATCATTTGAAATTGAAAAAGGAAATGTTTATGGCATTTTAGGCCCTAATGGTAGCGGCAAGACAACAACATTAAGTATTATTCTGGGAGTTGTTAAAAACAACAGTGGTTCATTTTCCTGGTTTGGAAAACCTCCATCATCAGAAAGCCGTAAACAAATTGGCGCAATACTGGAACATCCGATTTTCTACCCCTATATGTCCGCCGAAAGCAACCTCAAAATAATTGCCGATATCAAAGGGGTGGATGCAAATGATATTGAAAGGGTTTTAAAGACTGTCGAACTATATGACAGAAAGGATTCAAGATTTAAAACTTTTTCGTACGGGATGAAACAGAGGCTTGCCATTGCCGGGGCACTTCTTGGAAATCCGGAAGTTCTTATTTTTGATGAACCTACAAACGGCCTCGATCCGAAAGGGATTGCCGAAATAAGGGAGTTGATAATTGATATCGCAAAGCAGGGAATCACAATCATACTTGCCAGCCACCTTCTTGACGAAGTTCAGAAAACATGTTCTCACGTTTTGGTTTTAAATAAAGGGAATAAACTTTTTGCAGGAAAGGTGGATGAAGTGCTGAATGTTGCTGACACAATTGAAATTGCCTCGGATGACAATGACAAATTGCAGTTTACACTTCAAAATATTGATTTTATCAGCAATGTAAAAAGCGATGGTGATATTCTGACTGCAAACATTAAGGCAGAAAAAACAACATACGACCTGAATATGATTCTTATTAAGTCGGAAATAATAGTAACACATCTTGCAAGAAGAAAGCAAAGTCTGGAAAAACAATTTTTGGAATTACTCAACGAAAATCAATGATAAGATTACTTAGAATAGAATTCAGAAAATTAAAACCTTACAAAGCCTTTTGGGTTATGCTGATTTTCTATACCGTTTTGCTGGCAATCATGGTTTTCGGAATTCCCGGACTTATCGACTGGGTTGCAGAAAAATCAGGAGATTCCAAGATCAGAATTTTCAAAGCCATAGTCTTTAACTTTCCCGACATCTGGCAGAATATTGCTTTTGTTGCGAGCTTACGTATCTTCATTAAGATGATTCTAGGCTTAATCGTCATAGTTCTTATCACTAACGAATTCAGCAACTTAACTATCAGGTCTAACATCATCAGCGGGTTAAGCAGAGGCGAGTTTCTTACAGGAAAAATTCTTCTGCTTGCGGCACTTACAATCTTCTCAACAATTATTATCTTTTTGTCTGGACTATATCTCGGCTTCACAAACTCATCATCAAAGGATATCAGTGATGTTTTCGGAAAGATGTCATTTCTCGGAGGATATTTCATCGAATTATTCATCTTTTTAGCTTTCGCTCTTTTCATTGGGATATTATTCCGCAAAACCGGTTTCTCCATTATCATTTTATTTGCCTACAGCATAATAGAACTTATTCTCGACTATAAGCTTCCCGATTCATTTTCGCCATACCTTCCGTTAAATGCCATGAACAACATTATTCGTTCGCCAAATACATCACTTATAAAACTTAAATCACCTGGTTTTAATTTTGATTTTCAGGAAGCCATATCCTTTGCTGATGTTGGGATTGCTCTTGTATGGGTTACCATTTTTATTTCACTTTCATATTTTTTATTAAAAAAGAGAGACATTTAGGTTGTCCAAGTCCTCTTTTTTAATACTTTTGGCTATTGTTTTTCCAAAAACTAATGCATT
>JAUVIX010000349.1 GCA_030592565.1 Chlorobiota bacterium | reverse complement strand
TTCATTATAATGAAACTATATTAAGTTAATATTAGAGCGCAAAAATACTATTTTTCTTCGAAACAATAATAAAAGTTTTTAACTGGCATTTATTGATATGGTGATTTTAGTTACTTAGAGGTGCAATTTGCAATACACTAAACGGATTTAAAGTGTACTTGTAATAAATTATTGTACATTTGTTTTCTGATTTCAGAACGATTTGATCAATAGACGTCCGCAAGTATTTTATGCAAAAAATTCATAAAATTGAAGACAAGAGATTTACTTTTATTTTTGGCATTGGGAATTTTTGTTTCAGCCCATTCTCAACAGATTGAAAAAGAGAGGCCGAACGACACTTTATTAGTTAAATCAGGAGTTACATCATTTCCAAAGGATGTTCTTCAGGTATTGCCGTTCCGATATGCAGGTTCTGTTGTGCTGGCCGCACCTAACACCTATTTTTTCAAAGGTGAAAAATACCAACTTGATGGCCTGGAAGCCCCAGACAATTATGTGTTCATTGACGGTATGCAGGTGATGAATGGCAACAGGTTTTTGTATCGCTCCATTCAGAAGCTTGATTATTACAGAAGTAATCAACCGATATATTTTGGCAATATTCCTGGTGCGGCAGTTGAAATAACCACCCGGAGTTTTAATGATGAATTACGTATTGAAGGAGATGTGCTGACAGATCTGGAAAATGAGTATAATCACCAGCTTTATGAAATACTTGTCGGGGGAACTGTTAGTTTTAAGAAAAAAAATGACAGGAAATGGACGCGAAGGCCATCTTTCCTTATAAGCGGAAGTTTCAATACTACAAATGATTATTCGCCGAGCAGCGAGGAAAAATATATCACAAATCCTGAATATCAAGAATACATCAATAGTAATCCTCTTGTGCCAAGTAGTTACAGTAGTGGTACTTACTTAGCTTCAGAATTTGCTATGCCGGATGATTTTCAATCCGTATCTACTCATCAAAATGCAGCAAGAAAAACACAAAATGTATTTGCAAAACTGGAGATACCTGTTAATAACAGGATAAACCTGGCCATTGGTTCTTATTTTATCAATAATTATGGTGATGAATTTGACTTTAAGAATGCTTTGTTCGATACTGAAAACAACCTCCATACTGCTTACAGAAGCTTTGATAACTATTTTAAATTTAGCCATGCATTTATCAATAATGAAAAGTTGAGGGTGGATTATAATATTCATTTTCAATATTCCAATGTTTTCTTCAAAAGAGAAAACGAAATTTTTAAAGACAATTGGTTTGAATATGGATACCTTGGAAAGTTCATATCGTATAAAAAACCGACATTTGAGTATGGAAGTATTGTTATTGACAGTATGTATTACGATAACATACTAATGCTGAACAGTTGGGATTACGATACGGCCTTGACCTTTCAAAATCTTGGGTATAATCCGTTAGTTGCACGATTTACAGAGTCGGTTTATGAATTGTTCGGGCAAGATAATATTAATAATTCAACTGACCTGAAGTTGGCAGGTGGATTACTGAACGGAATGAGACCACCTGATGTTTATGGTTTGTGGAACAGTCAGGGAAAGGTTTATGACTTTATGGGCCACACAAATAAAAATATCTATCGCGGTGTTTTCCAATCTAATTTCCATATCGGAAAACATAATTTGAAAGCAGGATTTGAATATACGAAAAGGGTTGAGAGGCAATATGCAATATTGCCTAATGGGCTTTGGGTTCTTGCAAGGAGTTATACAAATTTGCATATACTGGAAATTGATCACAATAATCCTTATATCATTAATGATACCGTGTATTTTCCAAGGCGTTACGATGGGGAAACTCAATTGGAATTTGACAAGAATCTTCGAAAAAAACTCGGACTTCCTGTTGACGGCACAGATTTTATTATGACAGATTCTTATGATATTACTACTAACACCATCAGCTATTATGACAAGGATGGTAATTTGAAAACAATTGGCACTCCTGACAAACTTTTTAGTTTGGATATGTTTGGCCCTCGTGATCTTGCGGAATGGGGTATTTTAGGCCATAAAGGCTATTCATTCGATGGTAAACCTTATGACAGTAACGATCCGTATATATATTACAAAAACGGCAATATGAATCCATTTACTCCTGTCTATTCGGGAGTATTTGTTGAAGATGAATTCCGGTATGGCGGCTTTTCGGCAAGACTGGTTTTGAGCATGGACTACTATACTGCCACTCAGCCTGTTATGAAAGATAAGTACCTTTTGTATGAAGCATACAGCAAGGGAGAGATTAGTGAAGTTGGTGGGAATACGATTAATTATCCATCAAATATAGGAGATGATTTTATTGCATATGTGGATGATGCCAGAAATCCATCGGATATTACCGGTTATAGAGACGGAGATGTTTGGTATAACCGTAATGGAAGAGAAATTGATGATCCTCATAAATATCTTGATGCAGGTGCAGGAGTAAGCCCTTATCTGAAAGATCCGAATATTTGGTTTTTAAATGAAAATTGGTATCCTGAAATGACTTTTACAGATTACAACCCGGTTTATAGTTTTCTGCCCCAGATAAATCTTAACTACTCCTTCCGGAGAATGAATATTTATACAAATTTCAACTCTTTTTCGAAAAATCCATATTATCAGCAAATATTCAAACCGGATGATTATATAAGATCTTTATATCCTATTAATAATCATCTTACAACCATAAATAATCCGGCATTAAAGCCTTACAGGATTTATAAAGCCAATATTGGTGCTAACATTCGTATTTTTAAAGGGATATTTGGGGATTTTTCATTTCAAAATATGAATGTGAAGGACTATTTCATAAATAAAAGGATAGCTGGAGCTTATCCGTATGATTATTATACTATAGTGAATAAAGACGAAAAATTAAAAATTAATAGCGTTACGGCATCTGTTTTGCTTTTCCCAGGAACTACGGGATTCAGCGGAAATATATCTGCAACAAAGTCGTTTATTGACACTCTTGATCGTAATATTCTTAATATTTCTGATTTTGTAGCCAATGCGAATGTTAATTACGACTTCGGTTATGGAAGCGGGTTCAGGTTTCCAGGTCATACAACTCTGAAAAATATTTTTGAAGGATTTAATATCGGGCTTTTTTATCAATACAGGACA
>JAUVIX010000205.1 GCA_030592565.1 Chlorobiota bacterium | reverse complement strand
CATATTCAGTAAGTGTTATGATATTTTCTCCATCATCAATTTCAACAGTTGCATCCTTAACGGGTGGAGGAGGTGTTGCATTGTAATAATCGGTTGTTTCAGTAAGCCTGACCCAATGAGCCATAGTGTCGGTAGTAATATATCCCTCAACCGACAACCTTGCGTATGTCGAATCAAGCTCAATGTCAATGCGCTCTGTACACCCTGCTAATGTGAGGATTATCAGTATTACCGTCATTGCCTTATAAAGGTTCGGTTGAGGCAAGGCAAGCCTTATCTTTACTATCAGTCCGTATATTGTATCCATTTTATCCATTAAAAAGAAAAATTAAATGTTATTGCCGGTACTATTCCAAACAGGTATATCATTTCTGCATAAGTCTGGCTTGGATCATCCGCTTCCTGTTTAAAATTTATGACCCAGGGATTTTTTCTCCCGTATGCATTATAAACCGAAAGATTCAGGTTCCAGTCCCACTTCTTATCAGGTTTATCTTTTCGTTTCAAAGTTACCGCAAGGTCAAGTCTGTTATAGTCAGGCATCCTGTATCCGTTTCTACTGCTGAATACAGGGACAAAAATATTCCCAAACTCGAATTTACCGGTTGGGAAAGTCACGGCCGAGCCTGTAGAATATACCCAGGTTGCTCCAAATGAAATCCGTTTGCTCAAGTCGTACGTTACCACAATAGATACATCATTCGGGCGGTCATAGGTAGCAGGATACCATTGGTTATCATTAATACCGTCAATTTTCTTCTCTGTTTTTGAAAGAGTGTAACTAACCCATCCCGAAAATTTATTAAGATTGTATCGGACAAGAAATTCAAGTCCATAGGCATGCGCTTCACCGTATCTCAACTCACCTTCAAGATATTTGTTAAGCAACAATTCTGCATGATCCTTAAAGTCAACTGCATTATTAATCTTTTTGTAATAACCTTCTACAGAAGCTTCTATTCTGTTTTCCAAAAAATTCCTGAAATATCCGACTGCAAACTGGTCTGCAATTTCCGGCTTTACATTAGGAGATGATGGAAACCAAATGTCAAGTGGTGTTCCGGCTGTCGAGTTTTGTGCAAGATGAATATACTGCCTGGTTCTGGAATAACTAACTTTTACCGACGACGCTTCATTAATAAGAAATACGGCACCCAAACGAGGTTCAAGCCCTCCATACGGACTAAAGAAAACACCGCTACCATAAACTGTCGAATCGGTAACCTCATATTGTTCATTATAATTATAAATTGTGGCTGGCCCGACATTTTGGAACAATGAGAATCGCAATCCATATTTTAGTGTAAACCTCGACCCGATTTTTTGCTCATTACTTATATATATTCCTGATTCTAATGCATTGATATCCGGCACCTTATACTCTTCCAAAACTGATTCCGCTCCAAGGCCTTTTGCTGTCCCCGGAACAAACTTATGAAAGATAGAACTTACTCCGAATTTAATGGTGTTTGAAGAATTAAGAAAATAAGTAAAGTCAGCCTTTACCCCATTATCAGTCATATTCGATTTCCACTCAAACGAATTGACCTCCCCCTCAGGCACGCCGAGTTCATAACTAAAACGTGAATGAATGACTGAAAAATTGGAAAACAACCTTTGCGAAAACAGATGGTTCCACCTTGCAGTAAAAGTATTGTTTCCCCATCCCATTTTAAAAAGACTGTTTTTAAAAACATCTTTCCCGTAATATGCCGAAACGAAAATCCGATTATTCTCATCTATGTTGTAATTGACCTTTGCATTAAAATCATAAAAATATATCCTTGTCTGCCTGTTATCAGCATCTTCGGACAATTTAAGAAAAACGTCGGCATAAGTCCTCCTGCCCGAAACTATGAAAGATGCTTTATCTTTAACAATAGGACCTTCGAGTGTAAGGCGGCTTGCTATTGTTCCTATACCACCGGTTCCCGAAAATTTCTTAGAGTTTCCATCTTTCATTCTGATATCAAGGAGGGACGAAAGCCGTCCACCGGAAGAAGCAGGGATATCACCCTTGTACAATTTTACATCTTTTATAGCATCATTGTTGAACACTGAGAAGAAACCCATCAGGTGTGATGCATTATAAACCGTAGCTTCATCCAACTGGATAAGATTCTGATCCATACTCCCGCCTCTGACGCTAAACCCTGATCCGCCTTCCGAAATCGCCTGAACACCAGGGAGTAGAATAATTACCTTGATAATGTCAACCTCACCCATCATAGCAGGAATTTCCTTAATGGTTTTTATATTCATCTTTATAGAGCTCATCTCCGTTTGCGTGATATTTTCGTTTAAGGCCTTTTCCGTAATTACAACTCCCGAAAGTTCCTGGTTCTGAGTACTCAGTTCCACATTAAGAGTAATATTCTCATTTAGGTTGATTTTCTTTTCATAGCTCTCATAACCAAGATACGAAAACCGGAGCGAATATTCGCCGGATGAAAGAGTAATGGAATAAAAACCATATTCGTTTGAGGTTGTGCCTGATTTTAGCTCTTGAACATAAACTGTGGCGCCAATCAAATCTTCACCGGTCTCTGCGTCTTTAATGTATCCGCTTATTGTGAATTTAGTGTCAGGATTAGTAACCTCAGCCGAAATCTCCCGTGGAACTACCAGCAAAAACAGAAAAAGAATAATTGTAAAAAACGCTTTCATCTATTAAAAATAAAGAAATTAATTTTTGATTGCCTCCGTTAATTTATACATCTAAAAAGTTGAATAAATAATAGACGATTTTTTTGGGGAATTATTACATTTTCAGAATAATATTAATTGTACTTTTTTTGCTCAATTTCTGTATAGTCTGATGTTATCATTGTTTTAAATATTAATTCAAAAGAGTAATTGAAGAAAAATGTTTCATCAATTGCAATATTTTAAAAATAAGAGACAGCAAAGATAGTGAAATTCGTTAAATTTGTCAACAGCTCATTTCAAAACTCTTTTCAAAAACTCATCAATAACCTACCTATCAAGCCATTTCTTAAAATCAGAAGTTTTTTCCCTTGCAACAATTACATCATTATCGTCAGAATGGAGCAATTCTATTTTCAGGCGGCTGTTTGTATATGCAATTATGTCGGTAAAAGAAGTTAACGAAATTATATATCTGCGATTTATCCTGAAGAACATCTTTGGGTCGATGAGGTTCTCAATCTGTTCGAGTGAGTAGTCGATAACATAGTTACGGTCGCCAGAAGTATGAAGATATGTTGCTTTTTCCAGACTGTAAAAATAGAGTATTTCTTCAACCGGAACAGAGCGGATATGCTCGCCAACCTTTATCACAAACCTTCGTTTATAATTATCGGTTAGCAAATTTAACACCTTATCAAAAATATGCTGGCGTGGTTCAGTATCAGGCTGTGGCTGGATTCTTTTGTATTTCTCGATGGCGACTGTAAGTTCATCAAGGTCAATTGGTTTAAGCAAATAATCAATACTGTTTACCTTAAAAGCTCTTACGGCATATTCATCAAAAGCTGTTGTGAAGATGATAGGGCTGTCAAGTATTGTCTGCTCAAAAATTTCGAAGCTCAGCCCATCAGCCAGTTGTATATCCAGAAAAGCAAGGTCGGGTTGTGGGTTGGCGCCAAGCCATTTCACACTACTTTTTACCGAATCAAGCCTGCCGGTAATTTCAATTGCAGGATCATATTGCTTGATTAGCATTTCCAACCTGTCGGCAGCAAGCTTTTCATCTTCAATTATCAGCACTCTCATATCTTTTCTGTTTTTGTCAGAAGTGGAAGTTTTACAACAAACTCTTTGTCATTTTTTTCAGTAATCAATTGTTTATCTGTAAGAAAGCTATATCTTGAACGTATATTTCCAAGACCTATTCCGCCCGAATCCTTAACAACAGATTTTCGTTGAAGGTTGTTCCTCACGATGATATAATCCCTATCACAATAAATCTCAATCGTAAGAGGATATTCCGACGAAACAATATTATGCTTAATGGCATTTTCAACAAGCATTTGAACTGAGGCAGGAACAATAAACATCCCTTTACTATTATCTGTATTTATCTCAACATCAAGATTTTCTCCAAATCTAATCTTCTGAAGAAATGCATATTTTCGTACAAAATCAATTTCCTCATTTACCATAACTAACTCATTACTTTCATGTTCAAGAATATATCTATAAATATCCGACAGTTGTTTTATGAATTTTACAGCAGTTTCCTGATTTTGGTAAACCAAAGAAGTAAGCGTATTCAGACTATTAAACAGAAAATGGGGATTAACCTGGTTTTTTAATGCTTTGTATTGCAGAGCTATACTTTCGCGTTTCAGCTTTTCCTCATTAACAACAGCCTCTCTCCACGATTTGAAAAATGAGACTGATATTAATATCGAAGCGATAATGACAGTGATAATAAACTGGATTAAAATCGTATAAAACCCTCCTGTTGTAAAAATATATGAGCTATCTTTATAAACAAACACTGACCATAAAAAATTAACAAAGACCAATGCAATTGTTGTATAGATAAACATCGCCCCAAGCTGCCATCTTATGGCTTTAACGGGTTCAGCCTTTATGTTTATTCGCTTCAATACAAAAAAGCTGACCACAACATTTCCTTTCCAGAGAAAGGTACCTATTATTGCAGAGTAGACAGCATTCGCACCAATATGACGCAGGTAGATTTCAAAGCTGCTGTAAAACAAAAGTGAGACACCCATACCTAATACGGTAACCAATAAAATGTCTTTTACGTTTTTCAGAATAAGCTGTGTTTTGCTATTTTTGTTTTTCATTTTTACAAATGTCGAAATTACACTTTTTTAATTGACTTTGCAAAAATGCTTCAAGCCCGGCTGAATATGAAATTTTTATCACCGAATTGTTGAATAATTGGGATGGAGTGTAGTTTTGGCTCCCTTTTATGTGGTAATTTTTACCTTTCCCTGCTTATCCGGCTTAAGTCTGCTGCAAAATACATCGGTAACGAAACAAGATTGTATGTAAAGCTATACTTTTGCTTTTTGATGTTCACGTTTGCCGTAAGATTTTCACCAACAGTCGGCATATCCGTATTAAGACGTATTCCGGTTTCTTCTTTTTTTTCTGCAAGATATACTTGTAACGACTTTAAAGTGCCTGTTTTCCCAGCTTTTACCTCAATGGGGTAGATTTTATTTTCAATTTGAAAAAGAAAACCAATTTCCGCATTAGCGTTCTTTTCTTCTCGCACCCAATAATATAATTTAGCATCCTCATAATATTCAAAAGAGGATATAAGTTCCTGTCCAACAAACTGCTCTGCCAACGCCCCTTCAAAATCAGTAATCAGGTTTTGAATATCCGTAAGCTTTATATTCGACATGTTACATACCAGCCCAATATCCAAAAAGACAGGTTTGAAAACATCGTTATCAACATACTGATTAATTGGAACCTTTGATGATCTTGTTTTGCGGACAAGATGAATAATCCGGCTCATTTCCAGCTTTAACAATGCCTCCTTCAGGTATGATGAGTGTGCACTTTTATTGATGGCCGAATACTTGACTTTTTTACCGACATTATTTGCAGAATAACTAAGGCATTCTTTCAGATATTCATGTTGTTTACGCGTACCGTATTTTGCAAAGTCGTATTGAAAAGAAGTTATAATTCCTGTATGTACCTTTCCAACTTCAACCGGATTCTTACTGCCAGCATATACCCTGACAGCTTCAGGCATTCCTCCAATAAAAAAATAAAGTCTTAAATATTCTAACATTCTACGGTGGATTGCCTCACTATATTGCCGCTCAAAAGAAAAATCACTGATATAATCTACCAGACTTTCCTGTTCATTTGCAATTAAAAACTCCATAAAATTAAGCGGATACATATAAGCAAATTCTACCCTGCCGACCGGCATAGAATAGGGAAGCTCATTCAAAGTGTGGTCGAGTAACGATCCTGCAACAATAATATGTAATCCGGGCATTTGCTCATAAAAATACCTTAATGAAACAATTGCCTCAGGCAATATTTGAATTTCATCAATAAAAAGCAGTGTTTTACCTTCAATAACCGGAACGCCATACAGAACAGATAGTTCACCGGCAATAAGTTGCGGATTCCTGCTTTTAAATATTGTTTTAAGACTATCGTCCTGTTCCGGATTGACCCTTAAATAATATTCAAAAGATTCCTTTCCAAATTTTTCGATTGTATAGGTCTTGCCAACCTGCCGTGCACCCCTGACAATAAGAGGTTTGCGGTTAGGGTTATCCTTCCACGAAGCCAGGTATGATTCAAAAAACCGTTTCATTTTTTTCGGCAAATATACAAAATAATTTAAACACCATTGGATTTTGGACATTTTTATCCAAAACACCATTGGATTTAAGACCTTTTTAGTCCAAAACACTATTGGATTTTGGATGAATGCTATTCATTATGTCATTAGATTTTCAACATCCATTATACTATAAAAATTACTCTTTTCACTTTGAAGGAACTACCCTTACCTTTTCACAGAGCTTTAAGAACCTTGGGATAGACTGTGTAAACACGTTTTATACTGATGTTCCTGACAGAACTAATCCCGTAGGGCATACGTGTCAACTTAAGAGCCATTTTGTTGATGATTGTTAGATTTCACCTCACCCTATCCCTCTCCTCAAGGAGAGGGAAGAAGCTGTCGCGCAGGCCTTTCCTCTCCTGTTGGGAGAGGATTAAGGTGAGGGGTGCAAACATTTATCAAATAATTTTATGCGCTGTATATCAGCTATTAACAGTCTTAAGTTGACGCGTAGGCCCGTTAGGGGCAGTATGTCGGTAAAAAACATCAACCTCAAAAGCCAAGTGCCGTCAGGTACGATATGATTAATCGCACTCTTCGAAAAAGATTTTT
>JAUVIX010000333.1 GCA_030592565.1 Chlorobiota bacterium | reverse complement strand
TGTGAGGCGAGGTGCATTTGGGCACCTATTGATTTATCTCGTGGTGTTTTCATTATTTACTAATTACAGCTTATTTTCTGCAAAAGTATCATATCCCGGATAATACTGCAAATACCGAACAAACATCAAAATACACCAAAATATACTTCTTTTGTTTTAATACAAAAACCCAAACAGCCACAGCGGTATCCTGTTGCGATAGCCATATTCCAGATTATCAGGAACAATGTAGGCATTTGTCATATCAAAGATTTGTTTTTGTGTTTTGTTTTGCCGCCAACCTCAAATACATATTTATCATCCACAATAAAATCACCTTTCTGGGGTAAGTCAACTTTATGTTTTACTGAAAGTTGATTTTGAAAAAAAGTTTCCCTGATTGTTCCGGGATTAACCTGGCCAGGTTGCAATGCGAACATTAAATTATTATTATTCAAATATATTTTATCAGGTTTAGCCATTTTACTGATTCCTTTAGTATTGGATCGTAGTAAAGATATCAGGTGAGCTTTTTCGAGGTAAGATAAATACCTGATAAGGGTATCTCTTGTTGTACCTATCTTGACACTTAACCTGCTAATATTCGGCTGAAACGGAACACTTTCGCTAATTACATATAAGAGCTGTTTTAATTTAACAATCGAAGCAAAATCAATTGAAGTAAATGCAGGCAAGTCTGTTTCCAATATGAGATTTATTATCCTTTCTATATGGTTTGAATATTCTTTTCCGGCTTCAATAAAAAACGGGTAAGCCCCACTTTGATTGTATTCTTTCAGTTCCTTAATCGGTTTGATTTTTCTGTTGATCCCAGCCACAATTTCTTTGTGATTTGATAAAATATCAGACAATGAATAGACTTCTAAGTTGACACCGCCTTTCAAAGCAACATACTCCCTCAATGAAAGAACCGGAAGCTCATAAACAACTGATCTCCTACTTAAATCTGATTCACTTTTATCTATTTCAAGTATGGATGAGCCGGTAAATACAATTTTAAGTTCAGGATAATCATCATAAATATTCTTTATTTCCCTCGACCAACCCGGATATTTATGGACTTCATCCAGAAAAAGGAACCTCCCTCCTATTTTCGCAAAAGTATCAGCCAAAGTAACCAGTTTGTTTTCTGAAAAATAGATATCGTCTAAGCTAACATACAATACTTCATCAGAAAGACCGTAATTCTCCCTGATATATTGCAATAACAAAGTAGTCTTACCTGTGCCTCTTGCCCCTTTGATCCCGATCAGTCTTCTATCCCAGTTTATCTTTTTTATCAGGAACCTTTTGAAATCAGTATTTATATTTTCTATCTTTTTTGTTGATTTATTAATTAGGTTCTCCATAACATATGCCTTTCATGCCAGGCAAATATAATACTTTTTTGCATTATGCATAAGGCAATTCTTTTATTGATATTTTTTAATGTGTATCAAAAAACTCCTCATGATCCGGAAAATGAAGCCGCTTTTTGGCTACGTCAGGCGGGAAAGTAAAATAGGTAATAACACCCCCGGCCCCCAATTTTCCATCCGGGTTGATCAGTTCCACATTCACATCAACCAGGTTTCGCCTGACCTCCTTTAACCAGGCTTTTATCTTCAGTTTACCCTCATTTGTGGGAACAGTTCTTCTCAAACGGAGGTTCATATTTGAAGTAACTCCAGCGGTTTTTAATTTTATCTGGATAAACCAGGAAGCAATTTCATCCATCAAAGTCGCCTGTATGCCGCCGTGCAAAACATTGTTGTAGCCCGCAAGGAAACCGCGTGGCTCCCACTCACAAGTAAGAAAGTCACCGTCTTCGATGAAGTTCATTTGCAGGCCGTTTTCATTGTTTGGTGAGCAGCCAAAGCAATTGTAGCCTTCTATTTTGGTGTAGGGGTTCAGGATTTTTTTCATTTTGCCTCCCCTTTTTTGTATTTACTTTCACTAACTATATTACCCTTTTCATCATATTCTTTCCAAACTCCGTGTTTCAATCCGTCTTTGTATTCGCCGGTCTTTTTTATCTGACCGCTTGAATATTGTTCTTTGTAAATTCCTTGCGACACATTCTTCTCGAAGTATTGTTCCGATTTGGTCGTATCGTTGGGATAATACGTCCGCTGCCACCCATTAAACTCACCTGCTTCGTAATTATAGGTTGCTACAATATGGCCTTTAGTATCATACCATGTTGTTTCTCCATCACGAAAACCATTTTTATAATTGCATTTTTCCTGAACAGGTCCACGTTCATAGTAAACTACTCTCAAGCCATCGAGTTTCCCATTTTTATAATGCTCTTCGAGTTGCGGTTTACCACCCGAATTGAATTCCATTCGTTTGCCATGCAGTTCATCATTGACGAATTGTGCCTGTTCCTCTATATTTCCTCTTTTATCGATCTGCAAAAAAATGCCATCTTTCTGTCCATCCACAAAATGGGTAATGGTATTGATTTGACCGCTTGGGAATGTCGTGGTCCAGTTTCCAATTTGTTTGAAATCTTTGAAATATCCTGTCAGGACTACGCCTTTATTCTCTGTTTTGTAAAATCCTTTTTCGATCGTATCGGGAATGACGAAGTCAGCATTCTGTGCTACTGAACCAATCATAAAATAAAGAGCGAAAAGAATTAAAGGAAATAACTTTTTCATTATGGTAAGATTGAATGGCAAAATTACCGGAATGATTGGGATGGGCAAATAAAACAATGATTTTTCGGTCCCCGGGCTGAAGCCCGGGGCAATTGAGACCCACTCTGCGTGCTAGTGCGGAAATGCTCTCTGCCCTATGCTCTCTGCCCTATGCTCTCTGCCCTATGCTCTCTGCCCTATGCCAGTTTCCCGTAGAGATCAAAAAAATCGGCTTTAGAGATTTTTACCTGGTAGAATTCTCCGATTTTTAGGTTGTTATCTTTGACAGGAATCAGAACTTCGTTATCAACCTCCGGTGAGTCAAATTCGGTACGGCCAATATAATGATCACCTTCCATCCGATCAATAATGACTTTGTAAGTATTGCCTTCTTTTTCTTTATTCAATTGGTTGGATATCTCTTGCTGCAACATCATGATCTGGTCGGCGCGATCCTGTTTTTCATCTTCTGAGACATCGTCTTTCAACATATAAGCACCTGTATGTTCTTCATGTGAATACTGAAATACACCCAAACGATCAAACCTAACTTCACGGACAAATTCCAACAACTCTTCGAAATCCTCCTCGGTTTCTCCCGGATAACCAACGATCAAAGTTGTGCGCAAAGCAACACCGGGAACAGTTTTCTTAATCTTGTCGATCAGTTCGTAAGTGCCTTTGGCACCGATGTGCCTTTTCATCGACTTTAACAATTTATTGCTGATGTGCTGAAGCGGAATATCTAAATAATTACAAACCTTCTGGTTCTTAGCCATCACTGTCAATAATTCGTCTGGAAACCCTGATGGGTATGCATAATGCAACCTGATCCACTCAATGCCATCAACTTCTGATATCTTTTTCAAAAGGTCTGCGATTTCGCGCTTGTTGTAAATATCAACGCCATAGTAAGTCAATTCCTGAGCGATGATTAACAGTTCTTTTACTCCTTTTGCAGCAAGTAGTTTAACCTCAGCAATGATCTCTTCTTTGGTTTTCGATTTATGTCGTCCACGAATAAGCGGTATCGCGCAAAATGAACAAGTCCGGTTACAACCTTCCGATATTTTTAGATAAGCAAAGTGTTTGGGGGTAGTAAGGAGGCGTTCGCCGATGAGTTCTTTTTTGTAATCTACCTCCAGGTCGTTGAGAATTTCGGGCAGTTGGTTTACTCCG
>JAUVIX010000012.1 GCA_030592565.1 Chlorobiota bacterium | reverse complement strand
CGGCCTGTGTGCATCATGTCAGCGGATGTATGATTTTCAAAGAGGAAACCTCAACTTTAACCTTGATAAATTAAAACCGCGTGAAACCTGGGAGGGGAAATTAAAGAGACTACTTGACTACTTTGAAGATGATGCACAGTTGCGCGATATTTTAATAACAGGAGGTGATGCATTGATGAGTTCGGATAAATCAATGGAAAAGATACTGAATGGCATTTATGAAATGGCGGTAAATAAAAAGAAGGCAAACGAAAAAAGAGAGGATGGGGAAAAATTTGCTGAAATTGTGAGAATCAGGTTAGGGACCAGATTGCCCGTTTATCTTCCGCAGCGAATTGGTCCGGAATTGATAAAAATTTTAGGCGATTTCAAACGAAAGGCAACCAAAATCGGGATAAAACAATTTTTTATTCAAACACATTATGAGTCTCCAATGGAGGTAACACCTGAGTCGCGTGATGCTGTTAAAAGATTGGCTTCTTCTGGCTGGACAGTGACCAACCAGCATGTTTTTACAACTGCTGCTTCCAGACGGGGGCATGCTGCAAAACTGAGAAAAGTCCTGAATGAAATAGGGATACTCAATTACTACACTTTCAGTGTGAAGGGGTATATGGAAAACAATTTCAATTTTGCAACTATCGAAAGAGCTGTACAGGAGCAAATGGAAGAAAAGGTATTTGGTAAAATACCTGAGAAATACCATGAACAGATACGGAAATTTCCTGAAGAGGCCGAATTACTTGCTGAAAATATTGCTGCTTTACAAAAGAAGACCCAACTGCCTTTCCTTGGTTCTGACCGCAATGTGCTGAACCTCCCGGGTGTTGGGAAAAGCCTTACTTTCAGGACTATTGGGATAACCCGTTATGGCAGAAGGATTCTGGAATTTGATCATGATTCAACAAGAAGGCACAGCCCGATAATTCATAATATGGATAAAGTAATTATTATTGAATCGAAATCGATAAATGAATATTTACATCAGTTGGAAGATATAGGGGAGGATATTTCAGATTATGAAAATATCTGGGGATATTCCATCGGGGAAACAGAGCCCAGACTGCCGCTTTACGATTACCCTGAATATGATTTTGAAGTAACAGAAGAATATACGAACCTGGAGTTGGAAAAAGCGTGAAAAGAAAAACAATTACAATAATTTTATTACTTATGGATAAATTATAAAAATTATGAAAAGGTCAATTATTTCTATCTTTACACTGATTATACTTTTTGGTTGTGCAACTGTGCCATTAACCGGACGAAAACAGATATCTCTTATCTCTAACAGTGAAATACTTCCACTGAGTTTTACAAGTTATAAAGATGTGCTGAGACAAAGCAAGTTATCCACTAATATGGAACAAGTTAATCAGGTAAAGAGCGTAGGTGCAAAAATTCAGAAAGCCGTTGAGAATTTTATGGCTCAAAATAAATTATCAGATCATCTTGAGGGTTATGTCTGGGAATTTAATCTTATTGAAGATGATAAAACTGTTAATGCCTGGTGTATGCCAGGTGGTAAAGTTGCTTTTTATTCCGGGATATTGCCCATTTGTCAGGATGAAAATGGTATTGCTGTAGTAATGGGGCACGAAATAGCTCACGCTGTTGCCAATCATGGCCGTGAGAGATTGAGCCAGGAAATGATGCAGCAATTGGGAGGTGTAGCTCTGTCTGTTGCTGTAAAAGATGAACCAGAACAAATGCAGGCGTTATATTATACGGCTTACGGAATTGGCTCAACTTACGGAGCTATGCTTCCTTATAGCAGGTTACATGAATCAGAAGCTGATAAGCTTGGCCTCATCTTTATGGCTATGGCCGATTATGACCCGCATGAAGCCCCGGTTTTCTGGGAACGAATGGCTAAGGCCGGCGGGCAGCAACCACCGGAGTTTCTCTCAACTCATCCATCTAACGAACACAGAATACGGGATTTAAATAATTATATGTCCACTGCAATGAAGTATTATAAAGGTGGTAATAGTAAGAAGGGTGGGGGAAAAGCAAGTATAATTTTGGTTAAATAGTACTCTTTATAGATTCTGATCTCAACTGTTGTAATTCGAGCTGTTTTATTGCCTTTTTGTTGAAATTGATGACAATAGCTTACATTATGTTTTTCCGGTATACCCTGTTAAACATTATGACGTCATTGATAGGAATCGAAAGGCCGGCCTTGTGTGTTGGAATTCTGTCGCCCCGGATGTATGGGGTTTGCGACGAAACACAACCTGGTAGCAAGTCACAGCCATAACTTCAAACGGATTGCTACGCCCCGGCGCACAATCCCAACCCACTTGCTCGCAATGACGGTTAGCAAAACCAGATTGCCACATCCTCATCTGTAAATAAAATAGATAGTATCAAGTCCTACGGTGGTAATGTCAATTAAAAATACTCATATTCATAAAAAACAGTATAATCTACATCCACATCCTGCCCATGCATATTGATAAAAACTGTTGATTCTGTGAGGTTGTTATCTTCGTTATATTTTCTTTTTATTGTGTGGTTTGTTTCACCTCTCTTGTTAGTCTGAATTTGATTTGCCATATTTCCATTCTCGTCATATTCCAAAACTGTTATATTTTTTTCGTAGGGTGTCTCTTCCACAATTCCTGTCAGGTTGCCCCTTTCATTAAAACTGTAAACCGATTTGATGACAAGTTTATCTTTTTCATTATATCTTAGATATTTTATCAGGTCTCCCTTGTCGTTAAAGCTGTTAACAACAGTTCCGTCTTCCTCCCCATCAGTTATTGTTTGTTGGACTATATTGCCATTTCCATTAAGCTCAAATTCTTCTCTGTGGACAATTTCTCCAAACTCTTTAATCTCTTTGACAATGATTTTATTATTTTTATACTCAAAAATTTCCTCCGTTTCCGTTTCACCATCTTCATCAATAGTTGATTTCTTTGTGAGATTACCATTGGCATCATATTCATAATCAATTCTGTCCTTTGTGTCATCCTGATAATGAATAAATGCTTCAAATGTTTTTCCGTTGTCATCTCTGACATAAGTTTTTCGCTCTGCGATTTCGTCTTCACTGAAAAAGGTAATCTCCTCAATAAGGTTTCCTTTCTCATCATAAATATTCACATATTTCTCCTCAACTGTTCCATCCGGATTATAGGTTATTTCTTTGACAACATTGCCTTTGGTGTCATTTTCTGTATAGCTTTGTAAGTAGCCATTTTCTCCTTTGTGCTCTGAGTTATGCAGCTCTTTTCTGAAAAGTTTTATTGATTTTACCTTTTTGCTCATTGATATTATTTTAACGAATTAAAATCGAAATGTTTTATTTAATTTTACCACAAAAATAGATTAATTAAATTATTAAGATTATGAAACGTGTATTTTATTTAATTATGGCAATTGGATTTATTGGCTTATCTGCTGTGGGACAGATTGATAATAGTGATAAAACAGAAGCTCGGCTTAGCTCTTCACAAAAATCTGAATATATCAAATATCCTGAAACAAAAATGGTTGACACTATTAATGAGTATTTTGGAGTAAAGGTTTCCGACCCTTATCGCTGGCTCGAAGATGATAATTCTAAAGAGACGGCTGAGTGGGTTGAAGCAGAAAATAAAGTTACTTTTAGTTATCTTGATCAAATCCCTTTCAGGGACAGAGTGAAGGAGAGATTGGAGAAAATTTGGGATTATCCAAAATATGGAACACCTTTCAAGAGAGGTGAAAATTATTTTTATTTTAAAAATGACGGTTTGCAGAATCAATCGGTTCTTTATATTCAAAAGGGACTTGATGGAGAGCCTGAGGTTTTTCTTGATCCAAATAAGTTATCCGAAGATGGCACTGTTGCGTTGTCGGGTATGTCGGTGAGCGAAAACGGGGAATATTTTGCTTACAGTGTTTCACGTTCTGGTTCCGACTGGAAAGAGGTGTTTTTTATGGATGTTAAGAGTAAGGAGAAGCTCGAGGATCACCTGGAATGGATGAAATTCTCAGGTTTGTCATGGAAAGATGATGGAATTTATTATAGTAGTTATGATGCTCCAGAGGAAGGGGAAGAACTGTCTGGTAAAAATGAGTTTCATAAAGTCTATTATCACAAGATTGGCTCTACGCAAAAAGATGATATTTTGATTTATGAAAATGAAAAATTCCCTTTGAGAAATTATTATGCCGGAACAACTGAGGATGAGTCATACCTGATTTTGACGGAAACGGAAAGTACAAGTGGAAACTCTCTTTATGTCAGAAAGGCAGATGCCGGGGATAAAGACTTCACTTTGATTGCAGAGGGTTTTGATAATGATTATCACGTAATTGATAATATCGACAATATGCTATTGGTTTACACAAATGATAATGCTCCAAGATACAGGCTTGTTCTGATTGACCCTGAAAAGCCGGATTTGGAGAACTGGAAAGAGTTAATTCCCGAACAAAAGGATGTGCTTCAATCGGTTTCGCTGATAGGAGGGAAGATTGTTGCCGAATATATGCATGATGCAGCAAGTAAAGCCTATATTTATGATTATAATGGAAAAATGATTGAAGAATTAAGCCTGCCCGGAATTGGTTCGATGAGTGGAATGAGCGGCAAAAAGGATGAGGATATGGCATTTTATTCATTTACATCCTTTACTTTTCCTTCAACCATATTTAAATATGATATCTTAAAAAACAGGTCTCAAGTCTATCGCAAGTCGGAAATTGATTTTGATGGAGATAAATATGAAACAAAGCAGGTATTCTACAAAAGCAAAGACGGGACTAAAGTCCCGATGTTTATTGTTCATAAGAAGGGTCTTAAGCTGAATGGTGAAAATCCTGCCTACCTGTATGGATATGGTGGATTTAATATAAGCCTGACACCCTCCTTCAGTCTTACACGTCTGATTCTGCTTGAGAATAATTTCGTTGTGGCAATTGCCAATCTGAGAGGTGGAGGCGAGTATGGTGAAGAGTGGCATAAGGCCGGAACCAAATTGCAGAAGCAGAATGTCTTTGACGATTTTATCTCTGCTGCCGAGTATCTCATTAAGGATGGCTATACATCAAGCGAAAAGCTTGCTATTGCAGGTGGTTCTAACGGAGGTTTGCTGGTTGGCGCCTGTATGTTGCAGCGTCCCGACCTTTTTAAAGTAGCATTGCCGGCTGTTGGTGTTCTGGATATGTTGCGATATCATAAATTTACAATTGGTTGGGCCTGGGCTACTGATTATGGAACCAGTGAGGATGATAAAGAGATGTTTGATTATCTCTATAATTATTCACCTGTTCATAATGTTAAAAAAGGGACGTGCTATCCGGCAACTTTAATAACAACTGGTGACCACGATGACAGGGTAGTACCTGCACATTCGTTTAAGTTTGCTGCCGAGTTGCAGGCAAAGCATACGTGCGATAATCCTGTACTTATCCGCATCGAGACAAAAGCAGGCCATGGTAGCGGTAAACCAACCTCAAAAATTATTGATGAATATGCAGATGTCTGGTCGTTTGTTATGTATAATCTTGGAGTTGAGCCGGAATATTAAAGATATAGCGACTTTTAATAATAAATTTTCAAATCATACAATATTAAAAAAACTGCTACGTTTAAATAAATTGGTAATTTTTTTCATTCAAAAGGCGCAGTCTATTATTAAATAGAGTTGCGCTTTTTGATTTTTATACCCCTAAGTTTTGTTTGAGTTCTACTTTTTGTAAAATGTCAAGATCACCTCGATCATCAATACACTCTACTATTTTTTTCTTGAATTTCCAGCATGTCATTTGACGGATTTCAATTTTTCTTGATATCTCATAAGTCGAAATGTCAGGTGAATGACATACCATAAATGTGATTTTAAAAGCATCAGTTAAAGGAATTCTGCAACGGTGAAAAACGGTATGTGCTGTTGCCGACTCTTCTGCTTTGCATTTTGTACATCTTCTTGAAAATGGCTTCTTTCCTTTGCAATAGTTAGTGTGACCACATTTACGGCATACAAATCCTTTCTCCCACTTTTCATTAGCAAGGAATTTAAGACAGCTTTCTTCATCGTGAAAAATTTCGCTGAACTCGATTTTTTCAATATCCTTAAAAAAGTATTTCATAAAAAGTATTTTATGGAACGAAGTTTGCACAAAGGTACAAAAAAGTGATAATTAAGCGCTTTAAATTAAAAATATTTTTTAATTTTGCCGAAAATTTAATAATCAATTAATTATAACATAATGAAGAAATTTTTTTGGCTACTGACAGTAGCAATTATTGTAAACACTTTAAGCGTTTTTAGTCAGTCTGATGAAGATGGGAAGGTGAAAGTTATGACAACTGAAACTTTTAAAGAGAAGGTATTTAATTTTGATAAACATCCAGAGGGCTGGGTATTTGAAGGGGAAAGACCTTGTGTAATTGATTTTTATGCTGACTGGTGCCGTCCTTGTAAAATGGTTGCTCCGATAATGGATGAGCTGGCAAAGGAATATAAGGGTCAGGTGGATATTTATAAAGTTGACACTGAGAAGAACAGAGAACTTTCACAAGTTTTTGGGATAAGAAGTATCCCTTCTGTTTTGTTTTGCCCGGCTGATGGTAAGCCTCAAATGGCAACAGGTGCAATGTCTAAAGAGAATTATATGAAAACTATTGATGAGTTCCTTCTGGGTAAAAAACCAAAAGAGGATAAAATCGAGGAAAAGAAATAAGATTAATAACTGTAAATAATATGAATCATCCATGATTATTTTGGAACACACAAAGGAATGATTATAAAGCCCCATCAGGGCGAAATGTTAGAGAGTAAATGAAAAAGAGAAAATAGTTTTGACGCTCCGATAGCTATCGGAGTTCGATGGAGTAGCCGAAAATCATGACAAAACGGAATTAATTAATTATAGTGTAAGTTATAAATTTATAAACAGATGAAGAAAATATTTTTAATAAGCTTTGTTCTTTTTGCATTTTTGCTGGGTGGCTGTGGATCCTCTGAAAATAATGAAAAGACAAATAAAAAGGAGTCTGCTGCAAAAGTAGAAACAACAGTAGATAATAAAGCTGCTGCAGAAGAAAGTGCTGTTACTGAAAAGGCGGATTCAGAAGCAACAGATATTAAGCCTGAACATATTACAGCTAAGGATTTTAAGGCCAAAATCTGGAATTATCAACAGAACCCTGAGAAATGGGTTTATGAAGGTGACCTGCCATGTGTTGTTGACTTTTATGCTGACTGGTGTCGCCCTTGTAAGATGGTAGCACCGATAATGGATGATCTGGCAGATTATTATAAAGGACGTGTCTTGTTTTATAAAGTCAATACAGATGAACAGCGTGAGCTTGCATCTGTATTTCAAATCAAAAGTATTCCATCAATCCTTTTTGCTCCAAAAGGCGGAAAACCTTCTATGCAGGCTGGTGCAATGTCGAAAGAACAATATATAAAGATTATTGATGAGTATGTAATCGGTAAGAAAAATGCAAATAATTTAGAAAATAAAAGTAAAAACAATAATAAACAATCATAACAATGGAACATTTAACAAAAAAAACATTTTTAGAAAAAGTATTTAATTTTGAAAAAAACAAAGAGTGGACTTTTGAAGGTCAACTACCTTGTATCATAGATTTTTATGCTGACTGGTGCCAGCCTTGTAAAATGGTTGCTCCGATTCTTGAAGAATTGTCAGGTGAGTTTGAAGGTAAAATTAACATATACAAGGTTGATACTGAAGCTGAGCAGGAACTTGCTGCTGCATTTGGTATCAAGAGTATTCCTTCAATGCTTTTCTGCCCGAAGGATGCACAGCCTCAAATGGCAGTTGGCGCTTTGCCAAAGGAAACTTTGGTTCAGGTAATTAACGATGTGCTTTTAAAACAAGCAGTTGAAGCAAAAGTTGAATAATTCCGGTCTTAGGAATAAATAAAAAAAGGATGAAGCAATTTGCTTCATCATATTTTTTTGGTTAAACTATTTTTTCAATAAAAGCCTGTTACTTTTTCTTTTCTCTTTTTTTGTCCTCAATTTTCTTCAGAACATCTTCCTGAACAGCTTTTGGCAAAGGCATATATTTGTAGAATTCCATTGAATAGTTAGCACGACCACTTGAGACATTTCTCAAAGTAGTGGCATAACCGAACATTTCCATTAAAGGAACAAAACCGTTAAGTTTCTGTGAACCTTTTCTATATCTTCGCATCGACTCTATTTTGCCACGACGTTTATTCAGGTCGCCCACAACATTTCCGATATAATCATCCGGAGTGTTTACTTCAATTTTCATTACAGGTTCCAGAAGAACAGGATTAGCTTTCATAAATCCGTGTTTGAAGGCTATGGAAGCACAAGTCTGGAAAGCTCTGTCAGAGGAGTCAACCGCATGGAAACTACCATCAGTAAGAACAGCTTTGATGTCCACAACAGGAAATCCTGCAAGAATACCTCTTTCCATTGTCTTAACAATTCCCTTATTGACAGATGGAATATATTCACTTGGAATAACACCACCCTTGATCTTATTAACAAATTCATAACCTTCACCACTATTTGGTTCAAGACGCATAACTGTTTGTGCATACTGGCCTTTACCACCTGTTTGTTTGCTATGCTTGTAATTGGTCTCAATTTCGGTAGTAATAGTCTCCCGAAGAGAAACTGCCGGTTCACCAACCTCAACATCCACTTTGAATTCTTCTTTCAGTCTGTCAACAATAATTTCAAGATGAAGCTCGCCCATTCCGGCAACAATAGTCTCTTCTGTTTCATCATCATAACGAACGGAGAATGAAGGATCTTCATTAATCAGTTTTTGCAATCCTTCACCAAGTTTTGACTGGTCTTTACGCTTTACAGGTAGTATTTTTAGTTCGATTACCGGTGGCGGAACATGAATTGTTTCAAGGTATAACTTATGATCAGGGTCGCATAATGTGTCACCCGTTTTTGTCAGCTTCATCCCAATCAGAGCAACAATATCTCCAGGCCCGGCCTCTTTTATCTCCTCTCTGTCTTTTGCGCGAATTTTTAAAATACGACCGATTCTTTCACGCTTACCCTTAGTTGTATTCAGAATTTGCATCCCACTTTTTAAATGCCCGGAATAAATACGAATAAAGGTTTGCTGTCCGACATATGGGTCATTTATTAATTTAAAAGCAAGTGCCGAAAATGGATCTTTTGGTGAAGGATTACGTGAGTGTGATTTTTCAGGATCATCCACATCAATACCTATTGTAGCTCCAATATCAACAGGTGAAGGAAGGTAATCCACAACAGCATCAAGCAATAGCTGAACACCTTTGTTTTTGTAAGCAGAGCCACAAAAAACAGGAGTTATAAGAAGTTTTAATGTTGCTTCTCTCGCTGCCTGATGTAACAAATCAGAAGGAACATCTTTTTCATCAAAATAGAGTTCCATTATATCATCATTATAGTCAGCCAGCTTTTCAACTAGCTCCAGACGGATTTTCTCAACATTTTCTTTATAATCCTCTGGAATTTCGACTTCTATTCTATCGCTATCAGTAAAGTTATACGCTTTACGATCAATAACATCAATAACTCCAAGGAAATTCTCTTCAGCACCAATAGGCAGTTGGAAGGGAACCGGATTTGCGTCAAGATATTCATCCATCTGTGATACAACATCAAGGAAATCGGCACCTGTACGATCCATTTTATTTACAAATGCAATGCGGGGTACTTTATACCTGTCAGCTTGATACCACACAGTTTCACTTTGTGGCTCAACACCACCAACAGCACAAAACAGGGCAACCATACCGTCAATTACCCTCAACGATCTTTCGACCTCAAGTGTAAAGTCAACGTGTCCCGGAGTATCGATAATATTTATCTGATGATTATTCCATTCTGCTGATATTGCAGCAGAAGCAATGGTAATTCCTCTCTCCTGCTCCTGCTTCATAAAATCCATTGTAGCCTCACCGTTGTGAACCTCACCAAGCTTACGATTTACACCTGTGTAAAAGAGTATTCTCTCGGTAACAGTTGTTTTTCCCGCATCAATATGAGCAGCAATACCGATATTTCTTAATTTTGTTAATGTCATTCCGTTATTCTTTTAATATTTAAAACTCATTTGGGTTTTATAATAAACCCTAATTACTACAAATTGTTTATTTATAATTATCATCTCAGAAAAGCAGAAAGGGAATCTGATTTCGCACAACTTATTTGTTATCAGTAATTTTATTCCATTTTCAACAGCATACTGTCTGTCCTGAAAATTAGCGGGCAAAAGTAGTATAATAAATGATTAGTGCAAGATTTATTTTAGATATTTTGCATGAATGTAATTTATTACTTTTACAGTCCGTAATAATAATAAAAACAGAGATATGAGGTCAATCAAATTTCTTCCTGCTTTAGTTATAATCGTCTTACTTTTTAGTGCTTGTGGAGGGAGTGCTGAAAAAACCAAAAAGGATAAGCCTGCTCAAAACATGATGACTGTTTTGTTTACTCCGGGTAGGATTTATTATTCTGTTAAATGTGTTGAGGATACTGCTTTTTCTTATGCTCTTTACCTGCCTGAGAATTATTCCCAAAACAGAGTTTATCCTGTAATGTTTTTTTTCGATTCTCATAAACGTGGTAAACTGCCTGTCGAAAAATATTCCGCCCTTGCCGATAAATATGGATATATACTTGCCGGTTCAAATAACTCCACTAACGGTCAATCACAGAATGAGATGGATAAGTCTATAGATATTATGATAAATGATGTAAAACACCGGTTTAGAACTGATGACAGCCGTGTATATACTTCCGGCTTTTCGGGTGGAGCCAGGGTAGCAAGTAGTGTGGCGTTGTTCGATGGAGGTGTTGCAGGAGTCATAGGATGTGCAGCGGGGTTTCCGCAAATAGAGTCACAGCCAAAAAGTAATTTTGCATTCCTTGGCATTGTAGGAAATGAGGATTTTAATTATCTGGAGATGAAAGATATTGACAACCTGCTTGATACATGGGAAACATATAATTATCTTCTTATTTATGATGGCAAGCACGACTGGCCTTCTGCAAGGGTGCTGAATCAGGGTTTTATGTTTATGGAGTTTGATGCTATGCGTCATGGGCTGATGCCGGTTGATAACGGATCAATATATGAGTTTAAACAGATAAACGACAGTATGAGAAATGCTGTCAGGCAAAGATCAGATTGGTACAACTTGTATGAAGCTGACCGTAAAGCGACAGTCTTCCTGCAAGGACTGGATGATCTGGAGGAATATAAAGATGAGGTTAGTCAGTTGGTGAAGAAACCGCAGTTTATCGTTCAGCAAGATAAGGTGGCGCAATTGGACCAAAAGGAGTCGGCACTTCAGCAACAATATGTACAGGCTATGCCAAAGCAAAGCAAAAGTTGGTGGAAGAAAGAGATAAATGTGTTGACACGCGCATCGAAAAATGCAAATACAGAAGGTGAAAGGCTGATGAGCACAAGGTTGTTGAACTACCTCAGCCTGATTTCATTTTTTAGTTCAGAAAATGCTCTTAAACAAAAACAGGCTGGTGCCGCCGACAAATTTCTGATGATTTATGAAATGGTCGATTCCGACAATCCTGAAGTCTATTACCTCAAGGCAACTTACTTTATGATGTTGAAGAAAAATGATGCTGCTTTGGGTCAGTTGCAAAAGGCTGCGGATAAAGGGTTTAATGAGCCTGACAGAATGAGAAGTGTTATGACTTTCAAAGCTATAAGCAATAGCAAAGAGTTTTTAAAGATAGTGAATGAGGTAGAAGAGAATATGGAGGAAGACGATTAGTAGCATAAAAATATCATAATACTATATTCAATTATTGCAAAAATGTGTTTATTTAAATAAGCTTTTATTGAACTTTTAACCCAGATGGTAACAAAAATTTTCAGCAATGAATCCGATATATTTAGATTATAATGCCACAACACCGATAGACAAAGAGGTTGTCGACGTAATGCGACCCTTTCTGGACGAATACTATGGAAATCCGTCAAGTGTACACGCCTATGGTATAAAAACAAAACTTGCTGTGGAAAATGCCAGGAAACAAATAGCAGACCTGATCAGTTGCGAACCGTCGGAAATTGTTTTCACCAGTGGCGGGACTGAATCAAATAATTTTGCTATCAGGGGGATTGCATTTGCTCATCAGGATAAGGGAAATCATATTATTACCTCATCGGTAGAGCATCCTGCAGTTTTTGAAGTGTGCAGGTATCTTGAGAGATTCGGGTTTGAGATTACATATCTTGCTGTTGATAAATATGGTATGGTAAATCCGAAAGATATTGAAACAGCCATAAAAGATGAAACGATTTTGATTTCGGTTATGCATGCAAATAATGAGGTTGGCACTATTCAGCCGATTGAGGAAATTGCAGAAATTGCAAAAAAGCACAACATAATTTTGCATACCGATGCTGCTCAGTCATTGGGAAAAATAGAGGTTAACGTTGATGAAATGGGGGTAGATTTATTAAGTATTGCCGGTCATAAACTTTATGCCCCCAAAGGTATCGGAGCAATTTATATTCGTAGTGGTGTCAGGCTCGAAAAATTAATTTATGGTGCTGATCACGAGCAAAATCTACGTGCTGGAACAGAGAATGTTCTTGAAATAGCAGGGCTTGGGAAAGCCTGTGAAATAGCAGGCCGTAATCTTGACAAAAATGCAGCACATTATCAAAAAACGAGAGATTATCTACATAATCTTTTAAAAGAGGCTTTACCACAAATTCAGCTTAACGGGCATCCTGATAAGCGCCTGCCTAATACTTTGAGCATCTCCTTTCCAGGAGTTGAGGCCAATACACTTATTTCCCGCCTTGATGGTGTAGCAGCATCAGCAGGTGCAGCTTGCCATGCAGAAAGTATTGACGTCTCGGCTGTTTTGGAAGCTATGTTAGTCCCTCTGGATTATGCAATGGGAACGATACGTTTCTCAACAGGGAGAGATAATACGATGCCGGAAATAAAGAAAGCAGCAGAAGATATTATTACTGCTGTAAAAGAGCTTTCGCCTAAAGAAAAAGAAGATATTAATATAAAAATTTCAGACACCAAAGAGATTAAACTTACACATTACACTCACGGATTGGGATGTGCCTGTAAAATTAAACCTCAGAATCTAGAAAAAGTATTGAAAACATTACCTGATTTTTTTGATAAGAATGTACTTGTAGGAACGGAAACCTCTGATGATGCAACTGTTTATAAAATTAATGATGAAACGGCAATTGTCCAGACTCTCGATTTTTTTACTCCCATAGTTGATGACCCTTTCGATTTTGGTGCAATTGCAGCAGCAAATGCTCTGAGCGATATTTATGCAATGGGAGCAAAACCTTTATTTGCCTTAAACATTGTAGGGTTTCCCGAAGATATACTGCCGCTGAGTGTTTTGGAGCAAATATTGAAAGGTGCACACGATAAAGCAAGCGAAGCCGGTATAAATGTTCTTGGCGGACATACAATTGAAGACCCTGAACCTAAGTATGGTATGGTGGTGAGCGGAGTTATTCATCCTGATAAGATAATAAAAAACGAAGGGGCCAAACCGGGAGATGCCATAGTACTTACAAAGCCATTTGGAACGGGAATTATCTCTACAGCCATAAAAAGAGGCCTGGTTGACGACAGCCTGCGAAAAGAGGTAACCGCACTGATGAGCGAACTGAATAAGACGGCAGCCGAAGTAATGGAAAAGTATGAAATACATTCCTGTACTGACGTTACAGGCTTTGGGTTGTTAGGGCATTTAAGGGAAATGAGTAAAGCTTCAAGATGCAACGTAAATATTGTTTTTAATAATATTCCTCTTATCAGGGAAGCCAAATCACTGGCAGCCGCAGGTATAATTCCCGGTGGGACATTTAATAATCTTGATTTTGTGAAGAATGATGTTGATTTCGGGTCAATGACAAGAACCAATCAACTACTACTTTGCGATGCACAAACGTCGGGTGGCCTGCTCGTGGTATTAAGCAGTAGCATTGCCGGGGCGTATGTTGAGGAGTTAGCCGGGGCAGGAGTTTCAGAAGCCGTGATTATAGGAGAGTTTACTGAAAGTGGCAACGGGAGGATTTCGGTAATTTAGGATTTGATTGTTTGTTAAAAAACCTATAATTTTACCGTTTGTAATTTTAAATATTAATCAATATGAAAATGATAAAGTCACTTGCAGTTTTAATAATAGTTTTGCTTTGCAACAGTGTGAATGCAAATGATACAATTGTGGTGGCATCAAATATGTTTAGAATTGATCATTCAAAAACATTAATAGTTATTAATCAGGATGTTAATAGTATTAATGCTACCTGGACACAATTGAAAAGTGTAATTTTACTTGATGATACATATTACGATTTAGTTACTCCTCTTGATAGCGTTAAAATTGGTATTGGATACGAGGTACTAAACGTTTTAAATAATCATGATTATATGATGTATTTTACGCAACTACCAATTATTAACATTACTACTATTTATGAAATTGTTGACGAGCCAAAGGTTTTAGCTAACTTTACAATGGTTGAGACTAATCAAAATGAAATTATATCAAATATGGGAATTGAATATCGGGGGGTATGGTCTCAGACTTTACCAAAAAAATCTTTTAGAATAGAATTTTGGAGTGATACTATTGGTAATGACACTGAGAAAATCAGTTTGCTGGGAATGCGGACTGATGATGATTGGAATTTGCAAGCTATGTACAACGAACCTTTAAGATTTAGGAGTAAGACAAACAATGATTTGTGGAGAACGATACATACACCATATTATATCTCTTCTGAACCTGATGCCGAGAGCGGTATTCAAATGAAGTATGCCGAGTTATTTCTTAATGGAGAATACAGAGGACTGTATTGTGTTAGTGAGCGTGTTGATAGAAAGCAGCTAAAATTAAAAAAGTATGATGGCAGTATCCGGGGAGAATTGTATAAAGGTATATCCTGGGGCGATGGAACCGTAATATTTAAGAATCTTCCTCCATACAATAATAGCAGTATTTTATGGGACGGATTTGAATATAAGTTCCCAGAAGAAGAAGTTGATTGGATTAATTTATATGATTTTGTGGATTTTGTTATGCATGAATCTAATGAGGTTTTTTATTCAGAATATCAATCTGAATTCAATATTGATAATGCAGTAGATTACTTTCTGTTTCTAAATTTATTACGAGCTTCAGATAATACAGGTAAGAATATATTTATTGCCAGGTATAAAACTAACGATCCTTATTTTTATGTACCCTGGGATTTAGACGGAACTTTTGGAATTGTTTGGGATGGAAGCCAAATGAATATAACAAGTGGTTTGTTGTCAAATGGGTTTTTCGACAGGCTATGGAAAGACTGCTCTGAAAACGGTTTTAGAGAAAAACTTCAACAGCGGTGGAATGATTTGAGAAGTAATATAATTTCAGATTCTGCTCTTACGAATATGTTCCAGGTAAATTATAATTATTTAACCCAAAATGGCATTTACGAAAAGGAATCTATTGCATGGAATGACTATAGCTTAGATACAACGCAAGTATCTTATATGTCGGGCTGGACAAACAAAAGATTGATATATTTAGATGAGAAATTTAATGACACCTGTGTTCCTATTGGGATTAATTCAGTAAAAAAACTGGCTTTTAAGGTATATCCTAATCCTGTAAGCGATTTTTTATATATAGATTGTGAAGTTCCAAATGCACTTAATGTAGAAATTTATAATGCTTATGGGCAGTTGATTAAGTCTGCCTGTTTAGGTAGGGAAGAGAACAGAATATCATTGAATGGCTTAAGTAATGGTCTTTATTTTATTAGTATTAGAAGCAAAGATTATGATGAAATAATGAAGATAGCTGTTCAAAGATAATAGAATATTTTATTGGTATTTTAGAAATGCTTTGTATTTTTTATTGATAAGATTAAGCCTTTTATATTTTGAATCTAATTTTTTTAAATGTTCATAAGTATTAGGTTCAAAAACATCAGTGTTAGTTACTTTTACAGCAGTACCCGTAGCGCAAACCATAAGCATCCCTTTTCCAGTTCCAACATCAGCATAATCAAGGTCAACAGCAATAACGGCATTTGCAAACATTTCAAGTGCCTTTACTCTCAGTTGTGCAAGTGCCATTATTTCGCCATCTGCAATTTTTTTATTAAAAGAACCTGATTGTCCTCCGAAGAAATCTGTAAAACCTGATTTAAATTCAGACACAACACCGGTTCCTGTTACTGTTTGTCCTGTTACAATGCCCATAACCTGATATTCCCAATTATATGGCGTATGTATTGATATAACTGGAATATATTCCATCTTGTTATTTAAAAATGTTTTTAATGAGTTAACCTCCATATTAAGTGAAGAGCTTGCGTGTTCAAATAAATCTCTTCCACATCTAGAGCAATACGCTTCCTTTTTATTATCAGCGAAGTCATTAATAAAATTAATTTGGGATTCAGATAAAAGCTCTACTGATTTAAAAGCTCCTTTTTTCAGGATTGCATCACAATTTGGACATTTTTCCATAATTTTTTAATCTATTTTATTGAATAATGCCTGCAAGATAAAAAAAACCGAGATTTGCAAGTTTTTGAAAGGGAATATTTTTATTTACTGCAGCAATACTTGTATTTTTTTCCAGAACCACAGGGGCATTTCTCATTTCTTTGTGTTTTTTTAGGTGGCATACTTGGGGGAGTACTACAGGTAATATTTGGATCCTTTACATAATCAATCTCGTGATGTGAAGGTATCCTGTAAGACATACAGGTGGCATCATTATAATTTGTTATTGAAAAATCTCCTAATGCAATGATATCCATCCCAATTAAGCAATCAATATCATCAGCGATTCTACCTACTGTTACCCTTACAGAAGTAATTCTAAGATCATTTTTTAAAAACAAGTCAATATAATATACATTAGTTTTGTAGCCTGTTTCTGAAGCTGTATTTACAGTAGCCTTCCCTGCAGGTATAAGACCTAAAGCATCAACAATCTTTTGGGTTATTACAGTACCTGTTGCACCCGTGTCCCAGATTCCATTTGTTTTTACAAATAACTTAGTATCTGTATTATTTACTCTGGTAATAGTAATAGGCATAGTTAATACCCTAGCAATACCATTTGCTTTTAAGGTAATTGAATGACTTCTGATCTTTGTTGGGTTTGACATTAACTAAAGACTACTCGTGAATGAAACGTTTGGGTATAGGAATCAGATCCCTCAGTACAATGTTGAATCAAAAATGTCCCCTCTTTATATTTAGATATTGATTCAAGATAAGCTGTTGGTTCATCGGTATAATGTCCAACAACCTTTTCTCCAATAATAACAATATATAAATTATTGTACTTTTTTACAAGTTCATCTTGATTTTTAAGATAAAAATCAAATTCTTTATCAAGCATAATAGCCTCCTTTCACAATGTTGATTTACGGCAAAAATAATAATTGCATACAAAGATACAAAGATTTAACAGAGAAATCAACTTTTTGTTGCTGTATTTATATATATTCTAAATAAAAACCCTCCCAAGAGAAATATTGGGAGGGCAATTTAACAATTATGAGAAGTAAACCAAAGAGCTATTACTACCTCAGTTTACTTTTTAGTTAAGGAGGTTCATGACGTTTATAGATTATCGGGATGTAAAATGTTGCAAGTCTCTCTTCATTTATGATATCATACTTCGGCATTAATGGCATAACCTGATTTACAAATTAATAATATGTTTGCTGAAAATGTGGGGCGGGTTGTTATTACTGTTTCAAGACTTATAAATAATTGAATCTTTTATGAGCTGTCCGGCTTTCAGCCCTTCCATACTACTTTGCTTTATTTATGGGGCATTATTCACGGGTGTACGACAAATTTTCATTAAATTGCATTTTTTTGTGATTCCTTGACAGCAGTAGGTAGGTTCGCATTTTTATCTCTAAAATTTTCGGAGTAGTGACGGGAAAAAGAGGTCAGCTACAATGCACTAAGTTGACACAAATAATTCGTAAATGAGATTGCAACCTGTTATAACCCCTAAATAAATTTGTCGCTCACCCTCTTTGTTTCAGTTTTTCTTATGTTACTTTATCTTCCTGCCCGAAAGAATGAATTCTTCATTCCCGTCCGAATGGTTCGCCGGGCGGACAGGCAGGGATACAAAGTAACCAATCCCGTACGTCGCATTGGCGTCAACCTAAGGAACTGATAATTGAATAAAAATTAAGATAACGCTCCTCTGGAGCTTACTGTACATCTCTATTTGTTCTATAAATATTACGCACCTCTAGTGCTGAGAGCTAAAGCCTCGGAGAGGCGAAATATTTATAGAACAAAAAAAAAAGTCAAAGGGGAGCTCCAGAGGAGCGTAATATTTAAAACCATTTTAGAACTGAAATATTTGGTATTGGTTTAACAGTTATTAGTTTATTAAATATTTTCAAGTTATTTTTCCACCACAGCAATTAGGGATGGTAATTAGTAAGAAACCCTTGAATGACAAGCGTTTCAGAAACAGAATAAAAAAAGGGCTGAACATCCTTGTCCAACCCATTAAATCATAAGAGTAAAATATCTTTATAATGTTGCCGCTTTGGCACTCATATCAAGAATTGTATAAACCTCTTTCAGAGCCTTTTTGCAGGTTTCATCTGATGAGTTTAAACTATGCGCTTTTTCAAGATAAGGTATCGACTTCTTAAACTCACTTTTAACCTTTACCATCTCCGATTTGTATTTTTCAGGATTTGAAGTTGCATACTGAGCTGCAGCTGATTGCTTTTTGGCTGCTGTATTGTATATTCCGATTCCTGTTTTTAGGTTATAGTTAAAAAGCATCTTGTCGAATTTACTTTTATACTTTGGGCATTTTGAAATTCCCAGGTTGCAAATTTCCTCCATCTCTTTGTACTGCTTCTGCTTGTTAAGGATATTGGATTTGTAAAGATAAGCGTTACATGTTTTGTATTTCAGATCAATAGCTTTGTCAAAATAGCTAACAGACTTATCATACTCTTTTACTTTGTAAGCACAGATACCCGCATTATAATACAATGTAGTATCGGTTTTGCCCTCTTTTTCGTACAAGGTAATGGCGGTTTCAAAGGCGGTTAATCCTTTTTGATAATCCTTTGCTTTATAAGCATCTGCACCTTCAATTTTGTACTCTTTTGCAGTTTTGTCCTGTGCGTTCACTATCGTCACACCAAAAAGTAAAATAACTGCTAATACTAACTTTCTCATTTTCATACTGATTTATTTTATAAATTTATTTTCAAAAAAATTTCGGCAAAAGTATAAAAAATTTCGCAATTATAATGCCTTATGTTTTTAATTTGAATAATAATAATAAATTACTTTTGCGCACAACAGGTTTTTAGTTTTTCTTATTTCATTGTTTAAGTAGTTATTAATTATGTCTATGGCTTTAAAATTTTTTAAAGAAATTGTTGTAATCCTGCTAAGTTTCTCTTTATCAGGAAATGCTCAAGATGCACATAATATTAAATTGTCATCAGTAATGCAGCTTACAAAGGAGGATTCTATTGCTCTGGCAACTCTTCCTGTATTAACAATACCAAAATATCTTACTAAAGCATTTTTGCCTTATTCACTGGATAATTCCGGACAACCATATTTTCGCGATCTTTTCGAACAGGTTTCTAATGAGTGTGGTCAATATGCCGGAATTGCCTTTAATTTCACCTATGAGTTGAATTACCAGAGAGGCATTTCAGCTAAAGTCCCGGAGAATCAATACCCTACACATTTTACATACAATTTTAATAATGGTGGTTATGGCTGGCATGGTGTGAGTTATTTCCATAGTTTCGAAATTGTAAGAACAAACGGCCATCCCAATATTGTTGATTATGGAGGATCGGATGCAACAGGTGGTCAAAGTCGTTGGTTAACCGGTTATGATAAATACTATCACGGGATGTTCAATCGTATCGACAGCATTTATCAGATACAATGCAACACGCCGGAAGGGCTTGAAATATTGAAGCATTGGCTCTTCGATCATCTTGCCGGAGAAGATGTAGGTGGTATAGCCTGCTTTTATTCTGCTTCACCATGGAATGCAACTACACTACCGGCAGGAACCCCAGAAGCAGGAAAACATGTGATTAAGAATTTTCAGGGTGCGGCAGGCCACTCTTCTACAATCACAGGATGGAATGACTCAATAAGATATGATTATAATAGTGACGGACTTTATACAAATGATATTGACATCAATAATGATGGGATTGTTGATATGAAGGACTGGGAAATAGGAGGATTGCTTTTTACTGACAGTTATATTGGTGGTGTAAACTGGGCAGATAGTGGTTTTTGCTATATGATGTACAAAACACTCGCTGACAATATCGGTGAAGGAGGAATATGGAATCATGCCGCCCATGTTGTAAAAGTGAAAAAGGATTATGAACCTCTGTTAACAATGAAAATTATTCTTAAGCATAATTCACGCGATAAAATCAAGGTTGTTGCAGGTGTTTCTGAAGATATTAATAGTCAAAACCCCTTGCATTCTTTAGGATTTCCGATTTTTAACTTTCAGGGAGGTCACCAGTTTATGCAGGGAGGGACTGCAAACGAAGCGAACAAAACCATTGAATTTGGACTTGATATTACACCTCTGCTTGGCTATATTACAAGTGGGCAGCCTGCAAAATTCTTTCTGCAGGTAATTGAAGATGATCTTGGTAATTTGGGAACAGGCCAGATTATTAAATATTCACTTATTGACTATACTCAGGATCCT
>JAUVIX010000090.1 GCA_030592565.1 Chlorobiota bacterium | reverse complement strand
ATGAATAATAAGATCGTTTTCTTTTTGAGTATCCCCAATAAAAAACTTCTCCTCTCCGAAAGCAATATACCCACGGTCGCCCACCTGTCCACCAGATTCTGCATAAAAAGGTGTAACATCAAAAACAAGCTGATAAAACTCCTTTTTCTTCTCGGCAACTTTCCTGTATTTTACAATCTCAACTTCAGCTTCAATGTTATCATAACCAATAAACTCTGTTTTATCCACGCCCTCTTTAACCACTATCCAGTCACCCGACTCCTTTTCGGCAGCTTTACGCGAGCGCGATTTCTGGGCTTCAAGTCCTTTCATAAACCCGTCCATATCAACATCCATGCTCTTTTCACGTGCAAGCAGTTGGGTAAGGTCAATTGGGAACCCATAAGTATCGAAAAGCTCAAAAGCAAAATCTCCGTCAATAGTTTTCTTTTCAGGATTTAATTTCAAATATTGTTCAAATTTCTTAATTCCAAGGGAAAGAGTCTTCAGAAACGACTGCTCCTCTTCCGCAATCACCTTTCTGATAAGCTCCTGCTGTGATTTTATTTCAGGAAAATGGTCACCCATTTTTTCAACCAGGGCAGGCACCAGCTCATTTATAAAAGGCTCCTGCATTCCTAGGAAAGTATAACCATACCTTACTGCTCTTCTCAAAATCCGCCTGATCACGTATCCGGCTTTAACATTTGAAGGCAGTTGTCCGTCGGCAATTGCAAAAGCAACGGCACGCAGATGGTCAGCAATCACACGCATAGCGATATCAGCCTCCTGGTTAGCTCCATATCGCACTCCCGAGATATTTTCCATTTCCTTTATAATTCCCTGAAAAATATCTGTATCATAGTTTGATTTTTTACCTTGCAAAACCATTGTCAGGCGCTCAAAGCCCATTCCTGTATCAACATTTTTTGAAGGCAGCGGCTCCAGAACTCCGTCAGCTTTTCTGTTAAATTCAATAAAAACAAGATTCCATATTTCAATAACCTCCGGATGATCTTGGTTAACGAGGTCACTCCCGGCAACTTTCTTTTTATCAGCTTCATCCCTTATATCAACATGTATTTCGGAGCAAGGGCCGCAAGGTCCTGATTCGCCCATCTCCCAAAAATTATCCTTCTTTGAGCCAAAAAGTATTCTTTCTTCAGGAACAAACTCTTTCCAGAAGTTATACGCCTCCATATCTTTTTCCAGACCATCAGCTTCATCACCGCCAAAGACAGTGATGTATAGATTCTCCTTTTTAATATTATAAACTCCGGCAAGCAACTCCCAGGCCCAGGCAATGGCTTCCTTTTTAAAATAATCGCCAAACGACCAATTACCAAGCATTTCAAACATAGTATGATGATATGTATCGTGTCCGACTTCGTCAAGGTCATTATGTTTTCCGGAAACCCTGAGGCATTTTTGAGAATCGGCAATACGTGAGTGCGACGGCTTTGAATGTCCGAGGAAAATATCTTTGAACTGGTTCATCCCGGCATTCGTAAACATAAGTGTGGGGTCGTTTTTTACAACCATTGGAGCTGAGGGAACTATTTTGTGATTTTTCGATTTAAAAAAATCGAAAAATGTTTGTCTGACCTGTTTTGAATCCATAATATTATAAATATTAACAATTAAGTGTTGATACTCAAAAATAAAAAGATTGCAAAATTAATTTATTTCCTTAATTTTGCACCTTGAAATATTTCTTAATTTTATTGAAACATTTTTATCAGTTAAGGAATATAAAACAATATGGCTAAGATAAATTATGAGTTTAATAAGAAGTCGCTTCAGTTTGAAGAGGTAAAACCTTCATTTAAACGGCGGTTACTGAAAATACTTTGGGTTGTTGCAACGGGAATGGTGTTTGCTACTGTTGTGATTTTTCTGGCTTATACCTTTCTGGATTCTCCAAAAGAGAAGATGCTAAAGCGCGAGATCGCGCAGTTTGACCTACAATATCAAATTATTAATGAAAGGTTGAATAACGCAGAAATGGTTATGAACGACCTGGCCGACAGGGATGATAATATTTATCGTGTGATTTTTGAAGCCGAGCCTATTCCTTCAGCTATTCGCAAAGCAGGATTTGGTGGTACTGACAGATATTCAAAACTGGAAGGATATAAGAATTCGGATGTTATAATTTATACAACCAAAAAGCTGGATAAGATTGTCAGCGAACTTGTTGTTCAATCTAAGTCGTTTGACGAAGTTTTCGAGATGGCAAAGAACAAAACAAAGATGCTTGCCTGCATCCCAGCCATCCAACCTGTAAGCAATAAGAACTTAAAAAGGCTGTCATCATATTACGGTTACAGGACAGACCCGATTTATAAAGTTAAGAAATTTCATGAAGGAATTGATTTCTCAGCTCCTATTGGTACACCTATTTATTCTACCGGTGATGGAGTTGTTAAAGAAATAAAGAAATCGCGTCGTGGTTATGGAAACCGTATTCTCATTGACCATGGATATGGATACCAGACATTTTATGCTCACGTCCATAAATTTAAAGTACGTAAAGGACAAAAAATAGAAAGAGGACAAGTGATTGCAACAGTAGGTAATACTGGAAAATCAACAGCTCCGCATCTTCATTATGAAGTCAGAAAAGATGGGAAAGCGGTTAATCCGATTTACTATTTCTTTAATGATCTCACACCCGAGGAGTACGAGACTGTGCTGGAACTTTCGACACGGCCTACACAATCACTTGACTAATGATTTTGCAAGTGAAAGACCAAAAATCCCATAAATTATTCTATTCTATTGGCGAAGTCGCTAAAATGTTTGATGTTAATACCTCACTTATCCGTTTTTGGGAAAAAGAATTTGATATCATAAACCCAAAGAAAAACAAAAAGGGAAACCGGCTCTTCACCCAAGCTGATGTTGACAATTTTCACATTATTTATCATCTGGTCAAGGAAAGAGGCTTCACGCTTGAGGGAGCCAAAAGGAAACTGAAAGATAATAAGGAAGAGACTATTAATAATATCGAAGTTGTTAAAACTCTGAAAAAGTTAAAACAGTTTCTTTTAGATTTAAAAAAGGATATTTCCGTTTAGGGATTAAGTTTAGCACTTAATAAGCTCATTATCAAATAATTTATCCCCTACAGGGAAATTCTTATGTTTTATGGTTGGTAAGTAACAACAAAACACTTTGTTCCTATAAACAATAATAACACTTTCTATTTCACTAAATCATTCCATTATCTTGCTGATTCTCAATAACAGGAGCTGCAAGTCTGTATTTACAGATATTCCCCATTAATCAAATACCTTTGAACATAGTCACTGATTCCGTTTTCCAGCTCAGTGAAAGGCTTTTGGTATCCAGCTGCCTTCAGCTTTTCCATATTGGCTTCGGTGAAATACTGATACTTATCACGAATATCTTTGGGAGTGTCAATAAATTCAATTTCAGGTTCCTTATTAAGAGCAGCAAAAGTAGAAATTGCCAGATCCAGGAAACTGCGGGCTTTACCTGTTCCCAAATTATATAAACCTGAAGGAAGACGATTTATCATCATAAAGTAAAGCACATCAGTTACATCCTTAACGTAAACAAAATCGCGTAACTGCCTGCCATCTTCAACTTCTGGATTATGTGAGCGGAATAGTTTCACTTTGCCTGTTTCCTCTATCTGCTTAAAAGCATGAATAATTACAGATGCCATCCTTCCTTTATGATATTCATTGGGGCCATAAACATTGAAAAACTTCATACCAGCCCAGAATACCGGTTTTTCATCCTGTTTCAAAGCCCATTTGTCAAAATCATTTTTGGACTGTCCGTATGGATTAAGCGGCTTGAGTTTCCCGACAATATCATGATCATCATTATATCCATATTCTCCCAGTCCATAGGTAGCAGCTGATGAGGCATAAACAAGCGGTACTCCGTATTTCACACAAATTTTCCAAACACCTTTGGTATAATTCAGATTCAACTTATTAAAAACCTCTACATCAAATTCAGTAGTGTCGGTTCTGGCACCAATATGAAAAACAAAATCAACATTCTTATGATTTTCAACAAACCATACAAAAAAGTCATCCCTGTCAACCTTTTCGATAATGCTCTTCCCTTCCAGATTTTTACTTTTTTCCAGATTATCAAATTTATCAACCACCACAATATCCTTATGGCCCTCATTATTCAGTTTACTGACAAGACCACTGCCTATAAAACCTGCCGCTCCTGTAACTACTATCATATCTGCTATTTAAATTCTGTGCAAAGATAATTAATTGTATAAAACCAAAAACTTAGGACAAGATTGTTAATGGTTCTGCTTCAACCAGCATTACATTAGTAAAGCTGGTTTTTGTCTGATTATTTCAATTTTAAAGACTATCTATGTTTACCGAGCGTGGACGCTCTGGGCATAGTGGGATGAATATTTTTACTGTTAAAGCTGAACTTCCAACTGCTTGACAAGATCGATAATGGCCTCATAATATTGTCCCCTGGGAAATTTTGAAAGAAGTACTTCGTCAATCAGTTTCTGGGCTTCTTCATCGGGCAGGAACTGTTTTGAAAGTGATGAAGTTGATATCCTTACCTTTTTTAGCTTTTTACTAAAAACCACGACAATTCCTCCTTTTGAAAGTCCACTACCTATGCTCCACACATACCCCTGCCCTATTGCATAGTCTTTTATATTGGTATAAGGATAGAGGTCATCAACCGAAACAATCAGCAGTCCGAAATCTTTATTCTTTCTCAGCTTAGCAACTTCCGTTTGAAGACTGTCAATCTGACCGGCAGAAAAAAGCTCCTCCAGGTCAAGAACGCTGGTCTCTCCTGTCAGAAAAGTTTGTTCCAGCTTATACACCGGGCAACTACGGCTTAGTTGCTGTATAAGATCAAGAAGAAATTCATTTATCCTTTTTAAACCAGTTTTAGTAGTATCACCGGAAAACAAATCGGGGTGACTTTTCAAAACATCATATTGAATATTAAACTGCGAAGCCATTTTTGCATTTCCTCTTCCGGCATAAACAGAATTAATAGAATCGCACACTTCATGTGAAAGCTTCACAATATTTTGAGCCCCGGTTTGAACACCGGCAAGAAAAAATGCAAAAAAAAGAATTTTGAATTTCATTATCATAATTTTTTAAAAGTAGCAAAAGTAAGAAAATCTTGTAAAGCCGAGTCAGAATCAATATTTATAATCAGGGTTCAGTTCTTTCGGAATCGGAGCATTAGTCTCTTCCCACCACTTTCTCAGGTAAGTCATTAACTCCTCAGTTTTTTTAATATTCTCCTGCGAAAGATCATTTCTCTCGCTTATATCTTTATCAAGATCATATAGTTCAATCTCATCATCCTCAAAATAGTAGTGTAGTTTCCATTTCCCATACCTAATTACTGAACCCGGACGTGTTCTGAACAAAGAGTCGCGATTTTCATTATCACTTACTTTATAAGCTTGCAAATAAATAGGAAAATGCCAATAAAGCGGCCTATCTGTCTCTATTACTTCTCCTTGCAAAACAGACAGGATGTTCATTCCATCAAAATCATACGTATGCTGATCTATTCCAGCACATTTAAGGATAGTTGGGAAAATATCCAGATTTGAAATTGGAAAATCGCTCTTAGAATTAATGGCAATCTTGCCTTCCCATACAAAAAAGAAAGGTACCCGGATACCACCTTCATAATAACTACCCTTACCAGCCCTTAAAGGATATTGCTTCGTGATACCATAAAGCCCACCATTGTCTGATGTAAAGATAATTAAAGTATTCCCAAGGAGCTTTCTATTCTTCAGCTCAGAGATCAGCAATCCAATATTTCGATCAAGATTTTCAATCATAGTAGCATATCTGGCATTATTCTGGCCATTTTTGGATAACTTGTTCTTATATTTTGGCAATAAGCTATCTATAGGTTGTATTGGTGTATGTACAGCATATGGAGCATAATTCAGAAAAAATGGCTTGCTAACCGAATCGATAAAACTCAGCACATTTTGCATAATCAGGTCAGTAAGATTTTCTTCTCCTGAATTCTCGAGATAAACATTTCCATAGGGAGGATAATAACTTTTGGGATGCCCGTTATGTCCTCCGGCAATATTAATATCAAATCCATATTCCAAAGGATCATTGCTTAAATGCCATTTGCCTGCATGACAAGTTACATATCCGTTTTGACTTAATACTTCCGCAAGAACAGTGTGTTCTTTTGACAAGGTTGTTGTATTCTCCGTTGGTATTAACTTTCTATATTTTGATTTTCCTCTTTTTGATGATCCTACCGTATATATTACATGACGGGGTGTCCATTTTCCAGTCATTAAACAAGCTCTGCTCGGTGCACAATTTGCAGAAGCAGCATATCCATTGGTAAATACTATTCCTGACTTTGACAAACTGTCAATATGAGGGGTTGTATAATATTCACTTCCCATATAACTTACATCTTTCCAGCCTAAATCATCAATATTGATTATGATAATATTGGGTTTTTCAGTATGACTTTTCTTATCACAAGAAAAACATAAAACACTTAGTAGTAATATTACAATCAGACTACTCTTTTTTATATACCTGGAATAATGCACAATATGTTAGAATTTCATATCAAATTCAAAAAAAACATCAAAAAATGGATTTCTACCTCTTTGTTCTGACCAGAGTTTTACAAAACGTCCTTATATAATCTACCTGATCACAACTTTAGCAGTAAGACCTTCATCTGTAATAATTATATAAATTCCTTTTCCAAAACGGCTTACATCAAATACAGATACATTCTCACCTTCCAAAACTATCTGTACGAAGGAATTTATCAATTTAAAATTATAATGTCTGTCGAAATAGATAACACCACCTGTTACCGGATTGGGAAAAACTTTTATAGAAGCCAGGAAAATCTGCTCATCAATAGCTCCGTGGATATTACTCTCTCCAGGTGTTGGCTGATTAAAGAAGACCCAAATATCTGCACCATCCGGTTCCCTTCCCATTGAAATATCGGTTTGCTGTTCCCCATAAGTAATTGAGTCCAGAACTGCAAATCCTGTTGACTCACTATCAAAAATTCCTATCTCCTCTCCTATCTTGCTCAGTTTAAAATTAGTATGAAACGGCCCCTGCTCAGGGTCTTTATCTGCCCAAAACAGCACAAACTCACCGGGTTGCATTGTGTAATCAGGCATTTGCCACTTCCCCTGATTTTCAAGATTATCAGCAAGATGCTTATCACCAAGCCATACAGGAACATTGTCGCCGTTGTAAACCTCTATCCAATCATCATATTCGCCGTTTTCATCGGCTATTGTACTATCGTTACTTGCCATAAACTCATTGATGAAAAGCAGTGGAAATTCTGATGGATACAATTCAAGAACTACAGGCTCACATGGCATTTGTGAAGTATTCAGAAAACTGTCAACAGCATAAACCGTATATTTAATAGTCATACCAAAATCAATGTATGTGATAGCTCCTCCATAAATTTTATCTCCGGCTTCGCCATCATTATGTTCCCCATCATCAAACATATCCTCCATCACCGGAGAGCCATCATTTACACTATAATCAATATTAACCTGCATCAAAGGCTCTTCATCGTCAACAAAAGCAGTAATCCACAAATCCTCTCCGGCTATCATCTGGCTGTTATTAATATACTTTATTACAGGCTTAATATTATTCATTTCAAGCTGAGCCAGTGTACTGCTAATTCTTATACTGATATAAGGTTTTAACCCATAAGCAACATGGCCTCCAAGTGCTTGATCGTACGAGTTAAGAAAATCAGTATAATCATAACCATAATCAAGCGGATAGTAAGGATCATTAACAACATACTGTGCTATCATATCTCTTAAGTCATCTATCCTCTGCGAATATTCCGGTATATCAACATACTCATTCATCAATTCATTCATATAAAAAGAAAACTGATCCCGTAGCACCTGATTCTCCATTATACGCGTATATAAAGGCCTGACATTATCACCGTGTTGCTGCCAGTCGTAGATGTCTCGGGTTCCCCAGTCGCGTCCAATCCAGTCAATTCCGTATGTATTGTCCAAATCATATTGAATGTACTCAAATTTCCCTGTTTTTGTGTTGTGATATAGATAGAAATTGTTTTTATTATAAATATACCCATCCCAATTTCCGGTAAAGATATCTATGGCAATAACTTTTAGATAATCATTAATATTAAATATTTTATCCATCTTGCACAGGAATGCTTCATCTGGAGTATTATTTAGAACATCAATAAAATTAGCCAGATCAGAATAGTCATCCTGGAGTTTGTTGGTCTTTAAATCATACACACGTCGGTCGCCTATTACCAGTTTGTAATTATCAGGGTTTGATCCAAGAAAATCCAAATCCGCAGGCCAGAGACACTTATAAAGATTCCCATCCTGATTACCAAACCGGGAATCCACAAATTCTTCATCAATATGCTCAACATTGATATATAATCCGTAATAATTATTATTTATATATACTCTTACATGATTTGAGCGTGGTCCGGGAATATCAAATTCTCTTAGCAAATCCCAACCAAGTTTAGATCGGATTATTGAGGGATCATTGTGCTCTCCATTAAGATTCATCTTCTCAAGTCCATGATATTTCCTGCCTGAGACATAAGTATTAAATGAGACTTTAAATGATTTCTTATTTGAATAGCGGGATGTATTTCCCCTTAACCGAAAACCAATATCATAGATTGTGTCATTCAGGACTCCATTATTAAACACAAAATCAGCATGCCATTCAATGTTACTTTCAACATTTTGATATATCCATTGAAGAGTATCAGGATTAATAAATATGTCAACCCGAGGAACCACATTGTCAGAAAAAACAGGAGATTCATCCGGGAAATTCGGTTGGCCCAAGATCATTGTGACCATCAATGCACAATTGGCTAGCAGTAAAAATAGCTTTTTCATATAAACTCCAAAAAGGGGCAAAGATAATAATTTACAAACAGAAACGGAAAATGTACAGCTATTTATACCTTAATGGCTTTAGTCTTTCAGCACCACTATAAGCCATTTTTGTTTTCTCTTTCATCGGTTTCCTGGCCTTGGTTGGAATGTTGTAAGTAAGACCAATGCTCATATAAGAGTAATAATCATAATCAGTTCCGAGGTTATATGAATCGAGCTTGTCATTCTGTGATTGCCGGAGACCAAGATCAAATGTAACACTAAAATCATCAACAAATTTATAAAAAACTCCACCACCAAGAATAAATACAAATTCCGGAACACGAGCCTTTGTAGTGGATGTCTCTACTTTCTCTTCAAAATACTCCTTTTTTGTTGAATTAAACAGATAATTCCCCACACCAATATATCCGGTTATTCCATAATTATGTGGTTTCTTTGGGGCAAACATATTAACAAAATCAATATTTACTTTTGCATTATATTCTAAAAATTGTGTTTCAAAAGAGAGATTCTGGTTCCTGGCTTTAAAACTTCCAATAAGAAATTGACCGGAAAAAGAAAAGGTGTTGCTTACACTCTTAGAGATAAGGAATCCGAATGCCGGACCACTTTCTTTTGACATTTTTGAGAATATATCAGTATCATATATACTAATATCTCCAAAATAAGAGGTTATTCCACCATTAATATTAACCGACCATAAGTCACTAAACCGAATACTGTTATCCCCACCCCATGTCTGTGAATTCCCTGTACTCACAAACAAAAACAGGATTAGAACTGTAATTATCGTATTTCCGACCTTCCTCATATTTTATGGTCAATGGTAAATATAGTGCTCAAAGATACAACATTTTGAATGTGAAGTCAAGTTTTTTCCCACATAAAAATATATTTCCCAAATTGGGAATACGATTGGGGCATATTATATTGATTTTTAACATATTGCAATTGACTCATTCAAATAATGTATAATTTCATACTATAGAGTGCAATGAATATGCCGTTTTAATCAAAAGAAGATGCAAAAAGAAAACTCTGACAATCTTGTTTTCGAAAGGATAATATCAGGTATTATTTAACAAATGTAAAATACAGAACACAATATCAATACTTATCAGGATATTGGTCTAAACTCATCTGTACCCTCTACTCTTTCGAGTTCAGTTCCAACTTTTGATTTAAGATAAGGTATAATTGAAAGATCGTAGTTGGCAACGACATTCACATCAAAAATCATTGTATTATTTTCATCATCCATATACTCTTCAGTCTCCGTACCCGATAGAAACCGCCAGCCACTGTCATCCTTTTCCTCCGGCTTCTCTCTGTACATAAAGCCTACTTTCAATCCGTCAACGGTTATTTTATCCGACACTAAACAATAGCCTATTGGGGGGACAATATCTTTAATTTCCTCAGGTTTCAGCTTAAACTTATATATTTTCATAATTCCAACTATTTACAACACACTATTATTATACTAGCAAATTTATCTTCTCCTCCTGTTATTCTTGCTGTCTTTTCGGGAATACCTTCTACCGGCAGAGCGCCTCTCCTTCACTGGATTGTATTCAGGCCCTTCACCAATATGGGCAGGCAACCTGACTTTTTGAACTGGCTTTTCAAGCAATTTTTCTATTTCTGCAAACTGAGACTGCTCTTTCTGACTGATAAGTGTTATCGCAATACCTTCGGCCTCAGCCCTTGCTGTACGTCCAATTCTATGAATATAATCCTCACCGTCATTTGGAACATCATAGTTGATGATCAAATCAATATCTTCAACATCAATACCCCGCGAAAGGATGTCTGTTGCAACCAAAATATTTAATTCCCGATTTTTAAAAGCCATCAACACCTCGCCCCTTGTTTTTTGATCAAGGTCGGAGTGGATATCTTTAACAGAAAGTCCGGTCCTTTTCAGTACCCTACTCAACTCTTTTGTGCTGCTCTTTGTGGAACAAAACACAATAACACTGTTTAAATGTTTAGACTTAAGCAAATACTCAACAAGAGGCACTTTCTGATTTTCATAAACTACATAGGCAACCTGCAACACTTTTTCTGTAGGTTTTGAAGCAGCAATGGTTATCTCTTCCGGCTTATTAAGTATCTTCCCGGCAAGCTGACGTATCTTTGCAGGCATTGTAGCGGAAAACAAAAGCGTTTGCCTTTTTTTTTGGAAGAAATGAAATGATCTTCATAATATCATCGTGAAACCCCATATCAAGCATCCTGTCGGCCTCATCAAGGACAAGAAACTCAAGCCTCTCAACTGCCACGTATCCCATTTGAAGGTGAGCGATCAACCTTCCGGGAGTACCAATTATCATATCCGCCCCTTGCGACAAGGCTGTTTTCTCTTGAGAAAAAGAGGTTCCATCAGTACCTCCATATACAGCAATTGAGCTTACCTGTGTAAAATATGAAAGACCCTCCATATGCTGGTCAATCTGCACTGCAAGTTCACGTGTCGGCACAATGACAAGTGCCCTGATATGCTCATCTTTTTTTGTTAAAACGATTTTATTAATGAGAGGAAGTAAAAACGCTGCAGTTT
>JAUVIX010000297.1 GCA_030592565.1 Chlorobiota bacterium | reverse complement strand
TTCAATAACAAAGAATAACACGAATTAATATGAAATTCACTGATCTGTTCACTGCAACAAAACCGGTAATCGCCTGCATTCACCTTGAACCTTTACCAGGCTCACCACTCTATGAGGGCAGTATGGAAAATGTTATAGAAACAGCTCTTTTGGAAGCAGATATTTTTAAGAAGCACAAAATTGATGGAATAATAGTTGAGAACTTCAGGGATATGCCATTTTATCCCGACAACCTCCCTGCTGAAACCATTGCAGCAATGACTTCCGTAACATATGAGATTGTGAAAGTATTTCCCGGTCCTGTTGGCGTCAATGCACTACGAAACGATGCTACGGCAGCAATGGCAATTGCTGTTGCAACCGGAGCAAGGTTTATCAGGGTGAATATCCATACAGGCGCTGCAATAACAGACCAGGGAGTCATTCAGGGGAAAGCATATGAGACTTTACGTCTCAGAACTTCATTAAAATCTGATGTTCTGATCTTTGCAGATGTAAATGTAAAACATGCCACACAATTGGGTAACCGTAGTATTGCCCTCGAGACAAGAGACCTGACGGATAGAGGACTTGCAGATGCAATTATTGTCTCAGGCGACCTGACTGGTGCTGAAGCAAAAACTGAAGATATTAAGGAAGTAAGACTAAACACTCACCTTCCGATTATTCTTGGAAGCGGTGCTACACCTGAAAATCTGAAAAAACTCCTTCCAATAATTGACTCTCTTATAGTTGGCAGTTTTTTTAAGGATGAAGGAAAAGCTTCAAACAATGTTAATAAGGAGAGAGTCACTATCTTTATGGAAACAAAAAAGACTTTAAGTCAAGTTTAGAACGGAAGAATTCCAAAATTGGTTAAACACAGGAATATCCCGAAATAGCATTGTATTATCAGATTCAAAAATTTTTATTAAATTTGCACAAACAGAATACTCCAGAACAACAGGATTATTTATGTTTTAAACATTTTCATTCTTTTTATGTTATCATCATATAACATTAAATTACAATGGAATACCAATTAAAATCATTTACAAACAAAAATCAACAATTATGAGTTTAACAAAAAAACTTGGTGCTGAATTTTTCGGCACATTCTGGCTTGTATTCGGTGGTACGGGCAGTGCGGTTCTTGCTGCAGGAGTACCTGCGGTTGGCATTGGCTATCTGGGCGTATCTTTAGCATTTGGATTAACAGTACTTACAATGGTTTATGCTGTTGGCTCAATTTCCGGCGGACATTTTAATCCTGCAGTTTCATTCGGATTATGGGCTGGCGGAAGATTCCCGGGAAAAGACCTGCTCCCATATATTATTGTACAAGTAGTAGGGGCAATTGTAGCTTCAGGTGTTCTTTACCTTATTGCAAGCAGCAATGCAGACTTTTCACTCGACAATGGATTTGCATCAAACGGTTATGGTGAGCATTCACCAAACGGCTATTCTATGATTGCTGCTTTGATTATAGAAGTCGTTCTTACTTTTATGTTTATCTTTATTATTATGGGTGCAACAGATAAACTAGCGCCAATAGGATTTGCAGGGCTTGCGATTGGACTAACACTCACACTTATCCACCTGATTAGCATTCCTGTTACAAATACTTCAGTAAACCCCGCAAGGAGTACCGGTCCTGCATTATTTGTAGGAGGCTGGGCATTGAGTCAGTTGTGGCTGTTCTGGGTGGCACCTATTGTTGGTGGTATTCTGGGCGGTTTTACATATAAAGCCTTTTTCAATAAAAAAGATTAATAGAAATCGTTAATAGAAAACATTAATTTTACCATCTGCCGGATTATCTGAACTATATTATTCTCCTGCAGGTGGTTTTTTAATATCAATTTCATAAAATGTCAACAAAAGAAAAATTTAATAAAGAAATAACAAGAGGCTATACTTTTAAAGGTGATTCAATAATCATTGGAGGTGCTATGCTCGACGGAGAATGTCAAACCGGAACCCTTGTCAGGATACCTTTAAAAACCCTGAACAGACATGGTTTGATAGCCGGTGCTACCGGTTCGGGTAAAACAAAAACGCTTCAGATACTTGCTGAGCAAATGTCGGCAAAAGGTATCCCTTCCCTGCTGATGGATATCAAAGGTGACCTCAGCGGAATTGCCGTGCCAAGCGACGGCCACCCTAAAATTGACGAACGCCACGAAAAGGTAGGTTTCCCATTTGAACCGGGTGACAGTCCTGTTGAATTCCTTTCTCTTTCGGGAGAAAAAGGCGTGAAACTGCGTGCCACGGTTACTGAATTCGGGCCTGTATTGCTCTCGAAAATACTTGAACTTAACAACACTCAATCGGGTGTCGTTGCTGTTGCGTTCAAATATGCCGATGATAAGGATCTGCCGTTACTCGATCTGAAAGACCTGAAAAAAATATTACAATGGATATCAAAGGAAGGCAAAAAGGAGATTGAAGCCGATTTCGGCAGAATATCCACATCAACGGTTGGAGCAATAATGAGAAAAATAGTTGCACTTGAACAGCAGGGTGCAGATACATTTTTCGGAGAACGCTCTTTTGACGTGGAAGACCTTTGCAGAATTGATGAAAACGGAAAGGGAATCGTTTCTGTTTTAAGGCTTACCGACATTCAGGACAGACCAAAACTGTTTTCAACCTTTATGTTGCAAATGCTTGCTGAGATTTACACAACATTCCCTGAAAAGGGAGATTCCGACCAACCGGAACTTGTCATATTTATTGATGAAGCTCACCTGATCTTCAAAGAATCGTCAAAGGCTCTTCTCGATCAAATTGAAACCATCGTAAAACTTATTCGCTCAAAAGGAGTGGGTGTTTATTTTGTAACACAAAATCCCGCAGATATTCCTGAAGATGTCCTCGGCCAACTGGGATTAAAGATACAGCACGCTTTGCGCGCTTTTACGGCAAAAGACAGAAAAGCCATCAAGCTGGCAGCAGAAAACTATCCTATTACCGAATTCTACGACACAAAGAATATCTTTACAAAACTCGGTATCGGCGAAGCAATGATCACGGCATTGAACGAGAAGGGCATTCCAACGCCGCTCGTCCATACAATGCTCCGCGCTCCGCAATCGAGAATGGATGTGCTTACAGTTGATGAAATAGACAAGATTATCCGAAAATCTGAGATCATAAGAGAGTACAATGAGGAAATCGACAGGGAGAGTGCCTATGAAATCCTTACAAGAAAAATAAAACTTGCACACGAAGAGGAGAATCAAAGAGAGTTGATGAAGCAAAACGAAAAAGTGGTTTCAAGAAGAAGCCGGAGTGCGGAGAAAAGCCCATTCGATGAAATCCTCAACAGTCAGGTTGGCAAAACGATAACCCGTGAGCTTACACGTGGAATCCTTGGAATGCTTGGTATTAAGACAACAACTCGAAGAAAAAGACGAACAACAAGCCGTTCGGGATTGTGGTTTTAAAAAAAACCTGATATTTTTCTTGAACAATTTTTGCTCATCACTGTTTGGCTTATCTGTAACAATTATGAATATCACATTTTAAAATAACAAATTATGAGTACAGCAAATGACAAATATTGCCTTTTTTGCGAAAAAACAGAAAATGAAATACCTTTGGTTCAACTTGATTATCAAGGCAGAAGTCTTTGGATTTGTCCCCAGCATATTCCGGTATTAATTCATGACCCACAAAAGCTCGTGGGGATGCTTCCGGGAGCGGAGAATATGGAGGCTGGTTAAAAACGAAACCCATTAAAGATTTACAATTTAGTGCATTTAAAGTATGAAGCCCATCCGAAAACGGTGGGCTTTTTTCATTTCTTTGCCCCATCCTGAAATAAGTTGTTTTTATAAAATAGTCTGCTACTGAATTTACCTTACTACCAAGCCGGAAGGATTTTTACGTATTTGTAAAATAATCATACCCTGTAAATATCTTTTCTATGTCCGACAGAAACAACAGTTACAATTATTCTTTCATCGTTGATTTCGTAGATAATACGATAATTTCTAACACGAATACGATATGCATTTTCACCTTTTAATTTAATATAACCATAAGGTCGTGGATTTGTCGCAAGGGAAGCGATGGATGATTTTATTAGTGGGATAAACTTTTTATCAATCTTTATTAGTTGCTTTTGAGCGTACCGCTCAATAAAAACAATATACTTCATTATAAACCAGCCTCAATTTCCCGAAAAGCCTGTTCAAAAGGGATAGGTTCGCTTTTATGAGTTTTTGCCTTACGATACTCCTTAATATCTTCGAGTTCTTCCGAATCGGAAAGTAATTTCTCATAAACCTTAACAGGTATTTGAATGGCGATTTTCCTTCCTTTCTTATCAATGATATAATTTTCTTGGTACATAGCTTATTAGAAGTTTGATAAGTTTTTACAAAGGTAATATTTTCTTTTGTAATATAAAACCATAAATATACTAATTCTTTATAGGTTTGAAAAGTATCCCACACCTGTGAACCCTTTCCTGTTACAAATACTTCTGTAAATCCAGCAAGAAGTACCGGCCCCGCGTTATTTGTCGGAGGATGGGCATTGAGCCAGTTGTGGCTGTTCTGGGTAGCACCTGTTGTTGGTGGTATTCTGGGCGGTTTTACATATAAAGCCTTTTTCAATAAAAAAGATCAACAGTTATCTAAAAAATAAATCCTAGAATAATTCAATAACACATAATAAACATGAGTACAACAAATGACAAATATTGCCCGCCATATTTTGGCGGGCTTTTTTT
>JAUVIX010000119.1 GCA_030592565.1 Chlorobiota bacterium | reverse complement strand
GAACCTATGACAAATTATTTCAATACACGTCTTCAAAAGGATTTCAATAAAGGTAACAGAATCCTTGGAGGGATGTTTACTGCAACGAATCGCAGAATAGATGACCCCTCTCTGGAATTTCTTACCAAATCAGCTTACACAGGTGGACTGGACTTTACAAATTTCTGGAAAGAGAAAAATTATTTTTTCTCTGCAACCGCAGTTTTCAGTCATATCGCTGGTAGTAAAGAATCAATGCTTATTCAGCAAACATCACCACGACGTTATTATCAGCGTCCTGATGCATCTCATCTTACTTTGGATTCAAACCGTACATCACTGATCGGTAATGGAGGAACCATTGAAGGAGGCAAAATAGGTGGAGGCCATTGGAGGTATGGGGGATTTGTTACATGGAGAACACCCGGTCTGGAACTAAATGATATGGGATATCTTAGAGAAGCAGATATAATTCAACAGATTGCCTGGGTTGGGTATCGTATCTGGGAACCATTTGGAATATTCAGAAGTTTAAATTTTAATGGTGCACAATGGATGGGGTGGGATTTTGGAGGAAACAGACTTTATCTTGGTGCAGATTTAAATACGCATATGCAATTTAAAAACTATTGGTCTTTTGGAACTGGAATTAACAGAAGCGGACAAGATATCTTAAGGTCTGACCTGCGTGGAGGGCCGGCATTAAAATTGCCAGGTAGTACAAATATCTGGTCATTTATTGAAACCGATGAAAGAAAAAGGCTGATTTTTCAAATCAGAGGCTTTTATGGAGCCGGAGACCTTAACTACTCGAAGAATTACAGAGTAGGATTTGAAATAAGTTTCAGGCCTTTGGATGCCTTAAGCATATCAGTAGAACCTTCGTACGGCAACAGCAGGTGGGATATTCAATATGTCGCAACCGAAGAATATAATAGCGAAAATAGGTATATCGTTTCTACTATTAATACTGAAAGTATGAGTGCAGATATCCGAATAAATTTTGGTATAACACCTGATATTTCAATTCAGTTCTGGGGTCAGCCATTTCTTTATTCAGGCCTATACTCAGATTTCAAGAGAATTACAGAATCTCAGGCTGATGATTACTATGATCGTTTTCACACATATACATCTGATGAACTATCTTATGATGTGAAAGACAAAGTTTACAGTGTTGATGAAAATCAGGATGGAAGCAATGACTACAGCTTTAAAAACCCGAATTTCGATGTATTTGAGTTCAGGTCGAATCTTGTTGCGAGGTGGGAATATATTCCCGGCTCAACAATTTATCTTGTCTGGTCGCAAGGGAGAGACGAATACCGTGAAATTGGTAACTTTAATTTGGGCAAGGGAATGAACAATCTTTTCGATATCGCACCTCATAATATTTTCCTTATCAAAATTTCTTATCGTATCAGTCTGTAATTATATATTTTTGCAACATGGTTTTAGTAACAGGCGGCACCGGATTTCTTGGCTCTCATCTTCTTTATCATCTTCTTAATGAGGGTGAGCAGGTACGAGCATTGAAAAGAGCAGACGCCGGTATGGATGTTACAAAAATCGTTTTCTCTTACTATCTTGATAAACCGGAAATTCTTCTTGACAAAATAGAATGGGTTGAAGGTGACCTTTTGGATATTTTTTCCCTCGAAAAGGCGATTGTTGGCGTTAAAGATGTTTATCATTGTGCTGCTCTTGTCTCTTTTCTGCCTGCCGACAGGGATAAGATGATGGAAACCAACATTACCGGAACGGCAAACCTTGTAAATATTGCACTTGAGAAAAATATTAGGAAACTATGTCATGTCAGCTCAATTGCTGCAATTGGCAGGGCGGAAAACGACAAGCCCATTGACGAGGAGGTGGTCTGGAAAACATCGAAAAGAAATTCAAATTATGCCAAAAGTAAATATGGAGCTGAGAAAGAAATCTGGCGGGGAATAGAAGAGGGTCTGGACGCTGTGATCATAAATCCTTCGGTGATACTTGGCCCCGGCGACCTGAAAAGCGGTGGTGGAAAACTGATCAGACTGATACAAAAAGGCCTTAGTTTTTATACTGATGGTGTTAACGGATATGTTGATGTCAGGGATGTTGCAAGGGCAATGCATCTGCTTATGAAGAGCAACATTACAAATGAAAGATTCATCGTTTCGTCCGAAAATATAGCGTTAAAGGATATTGTCAGTCAAATTGCAGAATATATCTCAAAACCCGCCCCCAAATACAAGGCAACTCCCTTTATGGCCGAGATTGCCTGGAGGATTGATAAACTTAGAGGATTGATAACCGGACGAAAACCCTTTATCACAAAGGAGACAGCAGAAACTGCAAGCAATAAATATTTTTATACAAGCGAGAAGCTGATTAATACACTTGATTTTGAATTTATTCCAATTAAAGAATCATTGATTGACAGTTGTGAACTTTTTATGAGAGTATCTGATTTTTAAATTATTTTATACAATTTTCAAGTTAAACTTGAAAATTGTATAGATAGCTTATTTCTCCTCATAAATAACAGTCATCATTGTCTGTCCCACAGCCTTCAGTATCTCTTTATCAATTGCATCCATATTATCTTTGGTAGTATGCCAATACTCAAAAAAACTTCCGTTTGAAGAGTTATTGTCAAGATGAATTATGTCAATCATAGGAATCCCTGAATTTTGATTGACATAAAGATGGTCATCATCAATATAGCCCACTTTTTCAAAAATAAAATATGTTCCATAACCTATTCGGCCAGCTGTTGTCCAAACCTTTTTAATAATATCTGAAGCATACATCATCGAATATCCCTCCATATAGAATTTTGCATCTTTAGCTCCAACCATATCAAGCAGTATTCCATATTTTGCCCTGTAATCGGGGTTGTGCATATTCTTTGACCAGTATTGCGAACCAAGCCCCCAGGAATCATTATTAGAATAGTCTCCGTAATCTTCCAGATCAAAAAGAATTATATCCACACCTATTCCCGGTTTTAACATACTTAGTTGTCTTGCAATTTCAATAATTACACCTACTCCACTTGCACCATCGTTGGCACCATCAACAGGTGTTTTGTGCTTTGACGGATCAGTATCTTTGTCCGACCAGGGCCTTGAATCCCAGTGAGCAGAGAGAAGTATCCTGCTGGGTTTATTAAGATTAAATGAAGCAATAATATTTTTTCCGTTTAGTGTAGCACCACTAAATGCTCTTGATTTAAAAGACTGAAAGAAGGCGGTATCAGCATAACAATTTAACTTATTAAGCAGATATTCAGCGCAGGCTTGGTGTGCAGGTGTATTTGGAACCCTGGGGCTAAAATCAACCTGCTTATTAATATATTCATAAGCCGAATCGGCATTGAAATCAGGAATTGAAACCTGGATTGTGCTTTTTTTAGCTTTATCACCTGATGATCCTTCTTTCCTGCCTTCAGAGCAAGATATCAGGATAAATCCAGTAAACAGAACTAAAACAGAGATTTTTATTATTGCTTTCATTAATATGGAAATTGCTTAATTAGAAACTGATGAAGTTGAAAAAATATTTGCGCAAAACTACTAAAATATACCTAGTGGTTTACCGAATTTCCCAGTAAAAACAAGCTCGTCAAACTCCATTCTCTCACGTTCGGCTGTTTCCGGTTTTTTTAAATTCGGATGAAGCATATAGGGTTCACCGATGTGGCCGATTGCAAAAATAGTAATCGGTTTATATTTTGCAGGAATGGAAAACCGATGGACTATCCTGGCAGGGTCAAAACCTCCCATCTGATGGATATAAAGCCCCTCGTGCATTGCCTGAAATGAGAGATGAGCCACAGCCTGCCCCACATCATAATTATAGCTTGGATTAATCTCTTGCTTGTTAGTATAAACCTTTTTGCCGAGGCTGGCAACCAACACAGGAGCAAATCGTGCCCAAAGCCTGTTAAACTCAACCAGCGATTCAAATATTTCATGATATGTATCATCACCCTTAAAGCCTACAATAAAACGCCATGGCTGCTCATTCATCCCTGACGGCGACCAGCGGGCAGCCTCAAAAAGTCTTTGTAACTGTGCCTTTTTAACAGTTTTATCGCTAAAAGCACGCGGACTCCATCTCTGCTTAAGAAGAGGATGTATTTCAAATTTTGTTTTAGCTTCTTTGCTCATACCTGTTTGTCTTTGCTTTTATTTTTAAAAGTTGTACCACCACCTGACCCTTTCTTTTAGCATTGCGTCGCTGCCACGCCGCGTGACACCTTTCCTTTTAGCCTTGCTCGCTGCGCCGCCGCGTGACACCTTTCCTTTTAGCCTTGCTCACTGCACCGCCACGATACACTTCCTTTTAAAATGTTAATGTAAACACCGACCCTTCTCCCGGTTTCGTTTTCACCCAGATAGAACCCTTGTGCAGATGCATTATCTGCCGCGACAAGCTAAGCCCTATGCCCGAACCATTCTCTTTAGACGTAAAAAAAGGGAAAAATATTTTATCTATAATATCCTGCTTTATTCCTGTCCCATTATCCTGAACCTCAATAGTAATTTTATTATTCTGATTTGAATATGCTACAAGTGATATTTTAGGATTTACAGCATTTTTCACAGCATCAATCGAGTTAAGAACCAAATTTATGATAACCTGATCAAGGAGGTCAGGATCGGCAGTCAACATTAAATCCTGTGGAAAGACCTTTCGTGAACAAACAATATTATGACTCTCTATTTTCGGTTTCAACAACTGCTCTATCCTGTCGAAGCATTCACTGACAGGGAAATATCTGAAGTTCGGCTTTGGTATCCTGGTCAAATTACGGTAAATATCTACAAAACTTAAAAGCCCCTGACTTCTGTTTTGAACTGTATCAAGTGCCAGTTTAATACTCCCAACATCGCTTTCGTCAAGTTCTCTGATTAATGGTTTTTCTCCGTTATCGTCAATTAGCATTGTATTGACAGTTGAGGCAAGCGATGAAATCGGAGTTATGGAGTTCATTATTTCATGGGTCAATACTCTGATAAGCTTTTGCCAGGATTCAATCTCCTTTTCTTCCAGTTCGGCATGGATATCCTGAAAAGCAACAAGAGTATAATCTTCACCCCTCATTCTGAACTCGGTAGTATAAAAAGAGAGTTGCTTTAATTCATCATCAATAATAATTTTAACAAGGACCTTATCTCCTGATTTTAATTTCATAAGTGTTTCCGGCAAATCATCATTAACCAGCGACAACTCATTAATATTTCGAATGTTGGTCATTTTTAAGGTATGTCTTGCTGCAATGTTTACCATATCAACAACACCATCCCTGTTAAAACAGATTATTCCAATGGTAATATGCTGCACAACGGTTTGCAAATAGTAGTAGTTTTCCTCCTTTTCTGCCCTGTTTTTCTTAAACTCATTTATAACTACATTGAAAGATGTGTTAAGTTTTTCAAAACTCTTGCCAAGCGATTTATCGGAAAATGAAGTTGAAAAATCCGAATGGCGAATACTGTCGAAGAAAGTTGCCAGTTTCTTGTTTGTTTGGTTCAAATAAATTATTAGAGACCATGTTTGCAATGCAACCAAAATAATGAGTATTACACTACTAATATGATGCTTTACCACAACTGCGAGGTAAGCAAGTACTATGGTACTAAGCACAATAAGCAACACCCTGAAAATGACAACCAGGTAAAACCTTTTATAAATCATATTTTTCTATTCTGCGATACAGGGAGGCACGGGTAAGCCCCAGCTCCCTGGCTGCTTTACTGATATTTCCGCCATGTTTATCAATAACTTTTCTGATAAGCATCTTTTCCGTCTCTTCAAGATTCATCGAAACAGGTGTTATGCTTTGCCCTTTTGCTTCATCCATTTGCGACAGGAAAAAATCGTTAGGCTCCAGAATATTTGATTCGCTCATAATAACAGCCCTCTCAACAGAATGCTGAAGTTCCCGGATATTGCCTGGCCAGTTATGCTTTTCAAGTCTCTTTATTGTTGATTGACTGACCCGTTTTCGTGGCGCATTATATTTTTTGCAATATATATTAAGATAATGCTCAATAAGTAAGGGAATGTCTTCCAACCTTTCTCTCAATGGTGGCACTTTTGTCTCAATCGTGTTAATCCTATATAACAGATCCTGCCTGAATTTGCCCTCATTCACCATCTGATAAAGGGGCATATTGGTTGCACATATCAGCCTGACATCAATTGATATTTCCTTGTTACTTCCAAGTCTGATAACCTTTCGATTCTGAAGAACACTCAGTAATTTCGATTGTAACGATAATGAAAGATTTCCTATTTCATCAAGAAAAATTGTTCCTTTATTTGCAACTTCAAATCTCCCTGCTCTGTCCTCGCGTGCATCTGTAAAGGCTCCTTTCTTAAATCCAAACAATTCACTCTCAAACAGGGTTTCGCTGATAGCCCCAAGGTCAACACTGATAAAAACCTCATCTTTTCTTTTTGATGCTTTGTGAATAGCTCTCGCAACCAACTCCTTTCCCGTTCCGTTTTCGCCAAGTATAAGCACATTTGCATCTGTTTTTGCTACCTTAGTTGCAGCTTTCAGAACCTGATGCATTGCGTGTGACTCCCCTATCATCTGACTGTACGAATTATCCTGATCAGCAATCAGAACTTTCTGCTTTATCCGTAACTCTTCCAACTCCTTTTTCGATTCCCTGACCTTCAGATTTGCTGTAATAGTAGCAAGTAACTTCTTATTTTCCCAGGGTTTTAAGAGAAAATTTGTTGCTCCCTCTTTTATTCCCTGGACAGCAAGTTCAATATCGCCATATCCTGTAATAAAAATAACCACGGCAGCCAGATCAATTTCAAGAATGACATTAAGCCAATGAAAACCCTCCTTCCCGCTTGTAGAATCTTTCGAAAAATTCATATCAAGTAGGATTACATCATAATTCTCAGTAGCAAGTACACCGGGAATGTTCTCCGGATCTTTTTCGGTGTGAACAATGGTAAAGTGCTGTTTTAAAAATAATCTCGCTGCAAGCAACACATCCTGGTCATCATCAACGATCAATATCTTTGCATTAATCTTATCCATAAACTTTATTTGTGGGTTCTTAAAGGCAACAAATATACAAAATGTTCGGAAACGGACAATTGAAAAATATAATTATAGGAGTAAATATCAAAGAAGCTCATTAGCCAGATTTGCCAACTCCGACCTCTCTCCCTTTTCAAGACGTATGTGAGCATAGATACTATGATGCTTAATCTTGTCAATAAGATATGACAATCCATTACTCTGAGAATCGAGATAAGGCGTATCAATTTGATAAACGTCGCCGGTAAAAATGATCTTTGTTCCCTCTCCTGCTCTCGTAATGATTGTTTTAACTTCGTGTGGTGTCAGATTTTGCGCCTCATCCACAATAAAACAGATATTCGAAATGCTCCTTCCCCGGATGTAAGCAAGGGGAGTAATAACCAGCTTTTCGCTTTCCAGGGCATCTTATATTAGTTTAAACTCTTTATCCTTTTCATTATACTGGTTTTGAATAAATTTCAGGTTATCCCAAAGCGGTTCCATATATGGGTTCAGTTTCGACTTTATGTCACCCGGCAGATAACCAATATCCTTATTGCTCAAAGGGACAATAGGACGTGCAAGATATATCTGTTTAAAATGTCTTTTCTGTTCAAGCGCACCGGCCAAAGCAAGCAGGGTTTTTCCTGTTCCTGCAACTCCCTGGAGAGTAACAAGCTTTACATTTCTATTTGTTATGGCATGCATTGCAAAAACCTGTTCGGCATTACGCGGAAGTATCCTGAAAGCAGGCCGCTTTTCAACCCTTTCAATCTTTTCAAGTTCAGGATTATAAAAGGCCAGAACTGATGAGCTTGCATTACGGAGAATAAAATAATGATTTGGTATGGGATCCTTGATTTCCAGGTCGGAAGCATCACACAAACCTGCCTTGTATAAAGTGTTTATCATATCGGGGTTAACATTTTCAAGAAGTGTCTTCCCTGAATATAATGAATCAACATCTTTGATCTTCCCTGTTTCAAAATCTTCTGCCGGAAGATTCAGTGACTTGGCTTTTATCCGAAGATTAACATCTTTCGACACCAAAACAACCTTTGCTTTCGGATGTTCCTCTCTAATCATCAATGCTGCATTCAGGATACGATGGTCAGGTTTACTGTCGCCAAATATTTTGATGGCATCCAGTTGTACCGGATTTTCGTTCATACACACTTTTATCATTCCTGCCTTAGGGAAATCGAGTTGAATCCAATTTTGAAGTGTGTTTTTTGCTGACAACCTATCCATAATACGGATGAACTCTCTTGCCTCAAAATTCTTGGTCTCATTTCCCTTTTTAAAATTGTCAAGTTCCTCTAGAACAGTTATAGGTATTACCACATCATTGTCATCAAAACTGTTTATGGCATTGTGATTATAAAGTATAACAGAGGTGTCGAGGACAAATATTTTCTTTGCTGATTTCTTTTTTGCAGGCATATTGAATGTGTTGTTTTAATACCTGATAAAAGTAAACATTTTTGATAACACCATTTGTAAAATCAAACCTGTTGGTGTTGTCACCAACAGGAGGCAGGAATAAGTCCACCCCCTTGCCATCACACAAGCTTGCACACTCCCCCGCCAGCGGGGGATATTTATGACCCATTTCCCCCGCTGGCGGGGGATTAAGGGGGTGGAGAACTACACTCAATATAAATAATCACCGGGCTGTTCCGTACCAAAACTTCGGTATTAACGTAGGCTAAAGCACCAGATAATCCGGAATCTGACATCTCCGGGATTTGATATCCCATAAAATAAACTTTTGCAGTACCCCTGTTTCAAATTGGTGTAGTCACCAACTTGCACTTCGCTTCCTAATAGAACACTGATTATTTACTACATCTGAAATAATCCAAAACAAACTTTCCAACATTCAACCTATTTTCCTAATTTCGCAGGCTTAAATTTTAAATCGTTAATCGCAAATATTAATTGGGAGATGGAATACAATCATAATGAGATAGAAAATAAATGGCAGAAATATTGGGCTGAAAATAAAACCTATAAAAGTGTTATCGACCATACAAAACCCAAATTTTATGTTCTGGATATGTTTCCCTATCCTTCGGGAGCGGGCCTGCATGTAGGCCATCCGCTGGGATACATTGCCTCTGATATTTACTCTAGATATAAAAGGTTGACAGGCTTTAATGTGCTTCATCCTATGGGATACGATGCTTATGGTTTGCCCGCCGAACAGTATGCTATTCAAACCGGCACTCACCCTGCTGTAACAACCGAAAAAAATATTAAGCGCTATCGGGAACAACTTGATAGGATAGGTTTCTCCTTTGACTGGGACAGGGAGGTGAGAACATCTGACCCGAATTACTACAAATGGACACAATGGACATTTATTCAGCTTTTCAAACACTGGTATAATAATAAAACCGATAAGGCTGAACCGATTGAAGAATTGGTTAAGGAATTTGAGATTTACGGAGATAAAAATATTGAGGCTGCTACATCGCAGGAAAAAAATTTTACCGCTGAACAGTGGAATGCTATGACTGAGAAAGAGCAGCAGGAGATATTGATGAATTACAGGCTGGCGTACCTTTCCGATACATGGGTAAACTGGTGTTCTGAATTGGGAACTGTGCTAGCAAACGATGAGGTTGTTAACGGCCTTTCAGAGCGCGGTGGCCATCCGGTCGAGCGTAAACTGATGAAACAATGGTCACTAAGGATAACAGCATACTCGCAGCGTTTGCTTGACGGACTTGAAAAGGTAGATTGGTTCGAGTCGTTGAAAGAGATGCAAAGAAACTGGATTGGTAGATCGGAAGGAGCCGGTGTCTATTTTAAAGT
>JAUVIX010000257.1 GCA_030592565.1 Chlorobiota bacterium | reverse complement strand
TATGGCATATAATATTGGGCCCGGAGATGCCGTATTTACACCTCCTTTTACATTTATTGCAACGGCAGAGGTTATAAAACTTCTTGGAGCAACTCCGGTTTTTGTTGATATTGATGCTACTACATACAATATGGATGCGGCAAAACTTGAAGAGGCTGTTATAAAAATTAAAGAAGAAGGAAAACTGAATTTAAAAGGTATAATTCCTGTTGACCTTTTCGGACAGCCTGCAGATTATGATGAGATAAACGCTATTGCCGAAAAATATGGAATGTTCGTACTTGAAGACGCAGCCCAGGGTTTTGGTGGTTCATACAAAGGAAGAAAAGCTGGCTCTTTATCACACAGTGCAGGAACAAGCTTTTTTCCTGCAAAACCGCTTGGCACTTACGGTGACGGTGGAATGTGCTTTACCGATGACAAAGAGATGTATGAAAAACTTCTCTCCATAAGGGTACACGGAAAAGGAACCAATAAATATGATAATGTAAGGGTTGGCCTGAACGGAAGACTTGACACTCTGATGGCTGCCATATTACTTCCAAAAGTTGAAATATTCCCGGAAGAGATAGAACTTAGACAGGTAGTTGCAAACAGATACAATGAAAAACTTGCAGACTATGTAACTGTACCTCGCATAAAAGATGGTAATATTTCTGCCTGGGCACAGTATTCCATTCTACATCCTGACAGAGAAAAGGTTATGGCCGGATTAAAAGAAGAGGGAATTCCTACAGCAGTTTATTACCCGAAATCTTTGCATTTACAGGATGCTTTTGCTGACCTTGGTTATAATAAAGGTGATTTCCCTGTAAGTGAAGATATATCGGGGAAAGTTTTTAGTCTGCCAATGTATCCTTATCTGAACACGGAAACTCAGGACATAATTATTGAAGCAATAAAAAAATATGCTTAAGAAATTGAAACACCAATAGCTGATAAGTTAGATATACACATTGTTCAGATATTTCGGTGAGGGGATAATTTTAAAGAATCCTGAAGGGATGAGATATTAATAGCCCCGTATGTAGCAAAGCGGAATGCGGGGTAATAAAGTAGTATAAAGAAGGTTTTGGCGAAATTTTGGAAAGCGAAGCCCAAAATTATGACAAAACAGGGAAAGATAGAAACAAAGTTTTTCAATAAATTAAGAATTATAAACAGATGGAAATTTATCAAAAATTAATAAATAAGAAAGCAAAGCTGTCCCTCGTAGGGTTAGGTTATGTTGGTCTTCCGATTGCTCTTGAATTTGCAAAGCACATATCTGTTGTTGGGTTCGACATCAGTGATGAGCGAGTTGCAATGATGAAAAAGAAGCAGGATCCCAGTGAGGAGTTGTCTGCTGAAGCATTTGATAATTGTGATATCACTTTTACTTCAAAACCTGAAGACCTGAAAGAGGCTTCATTTCACATTATTGCTGTTCCGACTCCTATTGACAGTCACCATATGCCTGACCTTTCTCCACTTATTTCAGCATCAAAAACAGTTGGTCAGATTCTGAAAAAAGGTGACTATGTTGTTTATGAATCAACTGTCTATCCAGGAGCAACCGAAGAGGATTGTATTCCTGTTTTGGAAGAATATTCGGGATTGAAGTTTCCACAGGATTTTAAGGTTGGCTACTCACCTGAGAGAATAAACCCCGGAGATAAAGTAAATACACTTACTTCTGTAGTTAAAATAGTTTCAGGCTGTGATGACGATTCTCTCGACAACATTGCCAAAACTTATGAACTGGTTGTTAAAGCCGGTGTTCATCGTGCACCGACTATGAAAGTTGCCGAAGCTGCAAAGGTTATTGAAAACACTCAACGTGATGTTAACATTGCTTTGATGAATGAACTTTCCATTATTTTTAGCAGAATGGGAATAAATACTTTTGACGTTCTGGAAGCTGCGGGGACAAAATGGAATTTTCTGAAATTTTATCCCGGACTCGTCGGTGGGCACTGCATAGGTGTTGACCCTTACTATCTGGCATACAAAGCCAAAGAATACAGGTATCACCCTCAAATTATCAATTCAGGAAGATTTGTAAACGACTCTATGGGCTTTTACATTGCCAAGCAGCTTGTGAAAAAATTGATCGCAAAGGGTAAGAAAATCCTTAATTCCAAAGTACTTGTTATGGGTGTTACCTTTAAAGAAAATGTAAGCGACCTACGTAACTCGAAAGTAGTGGATTTAATTAATGAGTTGAAAACCTATGGTGTGATGGTTGATGTTGCTGATCCTTTTGCTTCTTCAAAAGAACTAAAGAGAGAATATGGGCTTGAACTTGTTGATGACATTGCCGATGACTACAATGCAGTTATTATTGCAGTTTCACACGATAATTATCTTAGCCTTGATGAAGATTATTTTAAATCTATAACATCCAAGAATGCTATAGTTGTTGATGTAAAAGGAATGTACAGAAATAAAATAAGTGAATTGGATTACTGGAGTTTATAATTATGAAAATTCTTGTTACAGGAGGAACAGGCTATATCGGTTCGCACACAGTTGTCGAACTTCAACAAAGCGGATATGAAGTTGTCATTATTGATAACCTCTCAAACTCATATGCAAGTGTAGTTGATAATATTGAAAAAATTTCAGGCATAAGGCCGGGATTTGAAAAAATAGACCTTACAGATATCGGTAAAACTGCTAACTTTTTCAATCGTCACAATAACATTGTAGGAGTTATTCACTTTGCTGCTTTAAAGGCAGTCGGTGAATCGGTTCAGGAGCCATTATTATATTACAGAAATAATCTGAACTCTCTTATCAACCTATTGGAAGGAATGATAAAGGCCGGAATTCCTAATATTGTTTTCTCCTCCTCCTGTACTGTCTACGGACAGCCGGATGAACTACCTGTAACAGAGCAAGCTCCAATTCAAAAAGCCTGGTCGCCTTATGCACATACAAAGCAAATCGCTGAGGAAATAATTGAAAATACAACCAAGGTTGAAAACGTTAAAGGTATCTTGCTAAGGTATTTCAACCCGATAGGTGCTCACGAATCGGTTTTAATAGGTGAACTGCCGATTGGCGTTCCAAACAATCTTATTCCATTTATTACCCAGACAGCCATCGGAAAGAGGGAGGTTTTAAGTGTTTTTGGAGAGGATTATAACACCCCTGACGGGACAGCCATACGCGATTACATACACGTAGTTGATCTTGCAAAGGCACATGTTATTGCTATTGATCGAATGCTTAATGATAAAAGCAAAGATAAGGTTGAAATGTTTAATCTCGGGACTGGCAATGGATTTTCAGTTCTTGAAGTAATCAATTCATTTGAAAAGGTTACAGATGTTAAACTAAATTATAAAATTGTTGACAGAAGGTCTGGTGATATTGAAAAAGTCTGGGCAAACACAACTTATGCAAATAGGGAACTTGGCTGGAAAGCTGAAAAGGGAATAGATGAGATGATGCTTTCAGCCTGGAACTGGGAAAAGGCTTTACAGAAGAAAACTTGGCCTTAATCCCGGAACTTCCGTAAAGCTCATTACCTATGTTAAGGACAGAGCAGGCCATGACCTCAGATATGCAATCGATTCATCAAAACTTCAAAAAGAATTGGGTTGGATGCCATCACTTGAATTTGAGGTTGGACTAGAAAAAACAATAGACTGGTATCTTGAAAATGAAGAGTGGATGAAAAATGTTACCAATGGTGACTATCAAAAGTACTATGAAGAGCAGTATGAGAAGCGGGAAAACATGTAAAATTGTATTTTGAATTCAAAAATTGAGATTTTTCCTGTAACTTTGTTGGGTTCAAAATACTAAAAAAATGAAGCTCTTCAACAAAATATTAATAGCAAACCGTGGCGAAATAGCTGTTCGGGTTATTAAATCGGCACAAAAACTTGGAATCGAAACTGTTGCTATTTATTCTGTTGCAGATGAAGACTCACTGCACGTTGAAATGGCTGATGAGGCTTTTTGTCTTGGCGACAGCATCGAACTAAGTGATACCTATCTCAATATTGAAAAAATAATAGAGATTACCAAACTTTCGGAATGTGAAGCTATCCATCCGGGATACGGTTTTCTGGCCGAAAATCCTGCTTTTGTTGCTGCCTGCGAACAAGAAAACATCATATTTATCGGACCACACACCCGAGCCATTAAATTGATGGGGAATAAGATAGAATCCAGAGAGTTTGTGAAGAAGCTGGGAATTCCAATGACTGAAGCTAAAACCGGTGATAGGTCAGCTTTGATGAAAGCGGCAAAAGAAATCCCATTTCCGCTTTTGGTAAAAGCCGCGGCAGGAGGTGGAGGCAAAGGGATGAGAATAGTCCATTCTGAAAATGAATTGAAAGATGCAATTGAGAATACCAGCAGGGAGGCAAAGAATTATTTTAGCGATGGAACCGTTTTTGTTGAAAAATATGTGGAAGAACCTCGTCATATCGAAATTCAGGTAATAGGTGATAATTTTGGAAATGTTATTCACCTTTTCGAAAGAGAGTGTTCAATTCAACGCCGCTACCAAAAGATTATTGAGGAGTCACCATCTCCAACGCTAACGCCTGAAGTCAGAAAGAGAATGGGCGATGCAGCTGTAAAAATCTCCAAAGAGATTGAATATAACAATGCCGGAACTGTTGAGTTCCTTGTTGATAAGGACCTTAATTTTTATTTCCTTGAAATGAATACCCGCGTTCAGGTTGAACATCCGGTTACCGAGATTGTTACCGGTGTTGATATAGTAAGGGAGCAGATTCTTGTAGCAGCAGGAAACAAGCTAAGCCTAAAACAGGAAGAGCTTTCACAAAATGGTCATGCCATTGAATGTCGGATTTATGCTGAAGACCCGGAAAACAACTTCCTGCCTTCTCCGGGGGAAATGACATTCTATCACGAACCACAAGGCAAAAGAGTGCGAATAGACACCGGAATTGAAGAAGCCACAACAATAGAAAGTTTTTATGATCCTATGATCGCTAAACTTGTTGTTTGGAGCAATGATAGAGATAGTGCAAGAAAAAAGATGATTACCGCCCTGAAAAATTATATTATTCATGGCATTAAAACAAACATAGCCTATTTGGAGCACCTACTCGGACATAATGCATATATCACAAACAGCATTACAACAAAGTATTGTGATGAGCATACTGATTACATTCTTGAGCAAATTGAAAAAGAGAAAGCTTTAGTCCCACAGCATTACCCCGTAATTGCATATTCGATTTACAGCATTGCAAAAGACTATCTAAACAGAGAAGACGATTTTAACATCTGGAAGCAAATAGGATATTGGCGTGATCTGACTGAGTTCACTGTAACTTTTGAAGATAGAGAGATTCCGGTTAAATTCAAAAACAATAATGATGGCAAATTTGAATTTGATATTGAAGGAGACAAGAGCATTGCCCTGTTTGAATCGCTGGAATATGGAATTATCAAACTCTCAATAGATAATACAGTTCGTACTTTTTATATTTCGAATGATGATAAAGGAAATGGTTTTATTAGTTATGACGGTTTTACTTTTCAGATTCGGAGGAATGATATTCTTGTACAGGAAGATTTTTTCGGAAGCCTTGATGCAGGTGGTGGAGATGGCCAGATAGTTTCGCCAATGCCAGGAAAGGTTATTAAGATAAATGTTAACGAAGGTGATGATGTGAAAAAAGGCGATGTGTTGCTTATTGTTGAAGCCATGAAAATGGAAAATAACATTGTCTCACCACGAGATGCAATTGTTGAAAAGGTAAATGTAGCTGTGGGAAATATGGTTGATGGTAGTACTGAGTTGGTAGTACTTACGAAAGGTGAATAGTTTATTGCATCCGGTTCGATTTTTATTCTAAATCTCATTTAATCAAGAATAAACTC
>JAUVIX010000142.1 GCA_030592565.1 Chlorobiota bacterium | reverse complement strand
TTTCCGAAAGGTCCTTCTTAAGATTGAACAATTCAACAGAATTATCCTCGTAATGCCGAATCAGCTTCCAGTCGCTCTGGCGGATGATGCTGTAAGGCTTAATATTTGTCCCCCACCAGTAATGCGGAAAATGCCAGAAAAGATCCTCGCGGTCAAAACCATTTTTATCTGTCAACAGTGGAGTAAGATCCCTGCCATCAATAATAAGAGTGTCAGGAATGTCTATTTCTAAAACAGATAGCAGAGTTGGAAAAAAATCTATGCTTGATACAGGGACATCGCAGGAGCTACCCGGTTGTGTTATTCCGGGAATACTAATTATCAAAGGCTCCCTTATTCCTCCCTCATACGGATACCCCTTGCCCATACGCAAAGGAGCGTTGTCAGTTGAGACAATATGTCCACCATTATCCGAAAAGAAAACAATAATCGTATTATCCCTAAGGTCAAGACTATCAAGTGCTTTCAGAACCTTTCCCATAGCCTCATCCACACTTTTGATCATTGCAGCATAGGTTGGATTTCTCTGTCCCTGCAAAGGAATTCCTGTCCGAAAAATTCCTCCGACATCCTCATCAGGCCCCAACGGATCAATTCCAAGAACGTCGGCCCGCATTTTTGAGTTCTCAATATAATTTTCTTTTGCCTGCAAAGGAGTATGAACTGCATAATGCCACAAATTAAGGAAAAAGGGATTATCCCTGTTCTCTCTGATAAACTTAACCGCCTCATCCCCTTCCCTGTCAGTAAGATATTCACCCTCTTTTCGTGGAGGTAGTGTTTCAATGTAAAACTTACCCTTTTTATAAGGATCGAAATAGATTGGTGGCTGGCCATAATCTTCACCTCCTATATTCAAATCAAAACCCTGTCCTGTTGGCAGCCACTCATCCGGGCCAAGATGCCATTTTCCGATATGACCGGTTGTATATCCTTTTGTTTTTAGCATTTCGGCAATAGTAACTTCGCTAAGCTCCATCCAGTGGAGATTTTTAGGAGTCTGCAGAGCCCGATTGGGATTTTTATTATAGCCCGTAGGACTCTTCTTATCCTCAGGAACTTCAAAGCCGGAATATCTGCCTCTTATCCAGTCGGTGATGCCGATACGTGCAGGATAGCGGCCTGTAAGAATGGAGGCTCGTGTGGGAGAACACACGGCACATGAGGCATAAGCATTTGTGAACACCATTCCATCGGATGCCAGTTTATCAATGTTCGGTGTGTCGTAAAATTTACTTCCCATAAAACCAACATCTTTCCATCCCAGGTCATCAACTACGACAAAAATTATATTGGGTGGCTTTTGTTTATTTAGTTGGTCTTTACAACTCACTAAAGCTATTCCTGTCAGAATCAGGAACAAGATAAGTGACTTTTTCATATGTTTAGAGTTTTATATCTTCCTGAATGTTAAATGCTTATGTTTTGATCACCCCCGATAGCTATCGGGATTTTGCCAAAAATGCAAAAATTCCGCCAAAACTGCTCTCTTTTACTTTTCTAACCCCGCATTCTTCAAAATGAAGCATCACAAAAAACATTCACTAATAACCGGAAACCGGTGCTTATTATATTAATCCGGCACGCCACTACCTTTGCCGCTATTGGTATCCCACAGATTAAGATCATCATTATTCACGGCACCATTCATATCATAGTCGCCGGAAAGATAACCAATTGAGCTTTGCTCAGGCACCCAGATGTCATCCTTGTCAACATTATCAACTTCACCATCTCCGTTACCGTCGCCACTCATCATCCCCCATACTCCTGTAGTGAGTTCGCTATGGGCAAGATTGCCACCAAAGACCTGATTTACTCCTGATGAAAAATCATATTGGTAAACACCGTCTGTTTCAGTAAGAGCGGTTGCCGACATGATATCCAAATGGTTGCGGTGACGAATGACGATAAACATTTCTTGTGATAAAGTGACATTAAAATCAAGATTTGCACAGGCATCAAGATATTTTATGTTTCCATTTTTCATCAAAAAGGCAGCCTGACAACTTACCAAAGTGCCGGGAGAGGCTGATACAGCATTAGCAGCATCACGCAATTCCACCAAGACCCAATCCACAACATTAGCAGGTACTGAAGAAACTGATTCACTACCAGAATAATTCCAGGGAGAGCCATTAAAAGGCTGATTAAGAGGGATCACACCACTGGAATTCATATCCACTCCATTAAACGGACCTTCGAGAAAAGCATTTAATGCAACAAATTTTGAAGTAAGGTCAAAATATAATTTGAATCGCTGGATACAATCATCAGGAGTTGCATTAAAAGTGTAGATGGGCGTTGTGTTCAGGTTTACAAGAACATTATCCCTGCTATCGAGCAGATAAATAGTTGTCGATGGATCGAATGTATCAATACCGACTGCAGTAATTGTATAATCTGTATCGGCACCCACACTAAACCCCATTTGCACAATGTAATTTGTTGAGAATGTCGGCAAAACATTTACCGCAAGATTACAACATTCAATAATAGAAAAAAGCTGCGGTGCCGCATATATTCCAGGAATTTTATATGCATCATACTCGGAATCAAAGCCTACGGTTGCCGGATAATAAAAATACACTAAAGTCTCATCGCTGTAGCCGTTACCAACAACAGTTAGTGATAACAGACTGTCAGCGCTTTTTGCCCCATCAAGAAACATTTTCACAGAGTTATCTTGTGATTTGGCCTGATTTAACAGCAATAAAACAGCAATTAAAATTACAGGGATGACTTTCACGAGAAGAGATAATCTTTTAGTTTTCATAATTATAATAATTTGATTTATCCATAAATGCGCTAAAATACAAAATTCCAGAAATTGTCAAAATAAATTATCAATTACATTAGACTTAATTGTTACAGATCAACCTTAATAACGTCTCCATTCGTGCCCTTTTTGGAAAAAGTATTTTCAAAAGTCTTCCATTTTTCAATTTCAGGTTCACCAATACTAATTGTAAAACTACCTTTATTATAAACTTTTGGCTGAAATTCAGTGCCCTTTATTCTGACTGTATATAAAATTACTCCTTTGCTATCCGACACTCTTATTACAGGATTATCCATTCCTGTAACTTTTATTGAAGGAAGATAAAACTCAGCACTTTGATTATTATTATCAAACTGATTAATTGTAATTGGCCATCCATCGTATTGTATCGCATCCTTCCTGGAAACATCAACCTGCCTGGGCCAGCACTCAAAGGTTATATCCCTTGTTTTCTTATTAAACCGGATAATCCCATACCCAACGGCCCTATCATAAAGACGGGCAGGCTTTTCTCCTGTAAAATAAGGATTTGAAACTGCATAAACTGAGATCAGATTACCAAAACCATCCCTATAATCTCCTGCATATTTCGGCATACCCTGCTTATGATTTTTCCCTTTTTCTGACGGATACCATCTGCGGGGCCATATATTAGATACGGAAGGGACACAAAAAGCATAACCTCCGTCGTGCCAGTGATTTTCTCCATACTGTATTACTGATCCGAGATGCTGGTCACCGGCAATATGAACAGCATATGCTTTCCTGAGTTTATAAACAGCTTTATTCCTGCCGGTCATAGGCCATCCGTTGGAATCAAAATCAGTAACAGGTTTATCATTAGGAGGATACTCACCTTTCGGTAATATTCTCAACTTCGGCACAACAGCATCACTCATTGCATCCGCAGGAAGAGTAGCAACATTTGCAAAAATTGTTTGTGATAAAACAGCTTTAATCTGCACTCCTCCAGACCAATCAGCAGCCCATTTTTCAAGAAAATCCAGTTGCCTGTCACCAAGCAAAACAGCTTCGGTAACATCCGATTTACTTATTACATCAAATTCGGGATTCTGTGGCCAACCATTCCATATTTGTGCTTCAGGCAATAGCAACTGCGGACCTGATTTAAATTTACGATCTTCCAAAATCGCAAAACTAATTCCGCCATAATCCAGGCTTGTGTAGTAAACACTAATATTTTGAGCAATGGAAGTAGTGTCGAAAGGATCGGGCAGGTTACCTGTCTGAGTTCGTTGAACCATATTAATCCATTCCAGGGGCATTGTATAACCGCCGCAGGTTTGCTGAGAAGTATAGTCCGTATCGTGAATTGCTTCGATTCCTCCTGCTCCCCAAAGGTTACTCTGAAAAACATCATGATCATCAGGTATGGAGATTGACGGACGGTCTCTCATAAGATCGCGATACACCCACCCGAACATATACCATTTCCTAAGATAATCGAGTACCGGCCGGCCAATATCTCCTTTTCTCAGCCGCAATACTCCATATCCGCCAATATGTTCATATATCTGGTCACCTGAAAAGAATAAAAGATCAGGATTATGATATGTAACATTCCGGACAAAGTCGTTATTTGGAAACCCCAGGTCGCTATTTCCTGTGAAAGCAGCCATTACAACCTCATCCTTATCAGTTGGCTCTTTACGAATTATTCCTTCAAAATAAGAATCACCCAATTCATTATCGGATGTAAAATACTTATATGCAAGGCGATACGGAGTATCTTTCCCTGCTTTCCAATCTCCAATTTTAAATAAAGCTGTCCTTGATAAGGTATCAATCGCAGCCATTTTAACGGTTTTCCATTGATCACCATCCTTAATTTGCAAATCAACGCTTTTCCCATCCTTCTCTCCCACCGGCGGCATCTGTGCCAGTAGCTTTAATATTCCTTTACTCAGTGTGTATTGAACAAATAAAACAGGCCCATAAGCCCTTTCGGGATAATAAGCTATTGCATCTCCTTCAATTTCAACATCTTCAAACCAAACACTTCCGGTAAGTCTCACCCCTTTCATATCAGCAAAGCTGCTTACAAGGGCAATACTTCCTTCAAGTTTTTCCAAACCGTCAATTATAAAATGAATCTTTCCCAAATCCTCATCTTTATCTTCATCTTCCAACGTCACAACTAATTCCTTCAAATTTTCTTTTAGTACTATCTCAAAATCAAATTTTGATGAGATGATTTTTTGAAAATTTTCAATCTGTAATGTATCGGTACCGGCAAACAACTTTCCTGTTGTTGTAAGGCCAATGGTAAATCCTTTGCCGTAAACGGCATCGCTCCTGTAGTCATTAAACGGACCGATTGCACCAAGACGAATTCCGACAAAATTCTTATCCGAAATCGCCTTTGTGTTCATGAAACCACATTCAAAAGATATTTCAAATCCTTTAGCAGGATTTTCAATACGGCACGTTAAAAAATTGACATTTCTGTTCTTACCGGAATAAAGGCATACCAGCTTTCCATTATCTAGTTTCCAGTCTTGTAAAGGGTTTGCCCATACATCAGGTCCAATCCATACCCGTTCGATCTCTGTTGGAAACAGGTTTTTTTCATTACTCTCATTTTCACAAGAAATCAGGAAAAACAACGAGAAAACGAAAATTGGAAATAACAGTTTTTTCATAATAATTGAGAATTTAAGAAAATGACAAAAACAACAAACAACAAACCAGAAACAAGAAACAGAAACCTTAACACTTTTCTTACTTCCCACTCAGATATTCATCCACACGATTCAATCCATCAACAGCTTTTTGATAGTTTGGCCTGAGCTCAAGAACCATTTTATAATCTCTTTTTGAGTTCATTGCATCTTTCTTCATTTCATAACTCAAACCCCTGTTGTAAATTGCATCAATATAATCCGGATGTTGTCCGATTGCCTTTGTGAAGAATTCAATGGCCTCGTCGTAATTCTCAAGATACACAAGGTTTATATATCCGATATTATATGTAGCGAACACATAATCAGGACTCTTATCCAGAATTGACTGATAGATGTTTATGGCCTTTTCATAATCGCCTGTTTCCTGGTAATACATACCAAGATAGTATTTTGCCTCCAGACTGTTAGGGTCAATATTCAAGGCATTGTTAAAGTAATCAACTGCAAGACTATTTTTCTTTCCGAGATAAAGCAGACCAAGCTGATATTGAGCATCAAAGAAGTCCTGATCAACCTCAATTGTCTTTTGAAAGTTCGATATTGCGTGAATAGTATCGCCTGTTTCCAACATTACCTGCCCCCGCAGAAAATATGGTTTCGGGTTCATATCATCAATCTTCATTGCCTTATCAATATATCCAAGAGCTTTATTGTATTCACCAAACACAATACTCATTTCAGAAAGTCTGAGCCAGGCATCCTGATTCCTCGAATCAAGTTCAACAGCTCTGTCAAGAGCAATAATAGTGTTTTTCAACTTACCCATTTCTAAATATATATCAGAAAGAGTAACATAATAATTTGAATATGATGAATCAATGGAAAGTGCTTTTCGAATATCTTTGAATGCCTCATTGATCTGCTTATTCTTGTAATAAAACTCAGCCCTCTCCTCATACAAATCAGCATTCAGAGTATCAGCCTTAATTTTTTGATTTATCTCATCCAGTTTAGCAAGCACCGGGTCAACAACGAAGTGTTGCTCCTCAACAGTTTCACCATTTTTCTCTGTTTTATTGCCGCTACATCCAACTGAACCAATAACAACAACCAAAATAAAAATATAAAATTTCTTCATTACGATAATCCATTTATTTTCCGGATTGCATTGCAAGCGTGGATGCTTGCCATTATGCTTTTAAACTGTGACAAGCGTCCGCGCTTGTCATTATACTTATCAATATCCTATTTATCCATTCTTCTTCTCCTCTATTCTCTCTCTGATCAGATTTTCAAGCTCATCTGACAATTCGGGATTGTCTTCGAGAAGACTTTTTACAGCATCACGGCCCTGCCCGAGCTTAGTATCTCCGTAGCTATACCATGATCCGCTCTTTTTGATTATTTCGAATTCTACACCAAGATCAATTATCTTGCCTGTTTTTGAAAAGCCCTTGCCATACACAATATCGAACTCAGCTTTCTGGAAAGGCGGTGCAACCTTGTTTTTCACTACCTTCACCCTAACACGGTTTCCGGTAATATTATCACCATCTTTTATCTGACTTATCCTTCTGATATCAAGCCTTACAGAAGAATAAAACTTCAAAGCATTTCCGCCTGTTGTAGTCTCCGGATTCCCGAACATCACACCTATTTTTTCACGCAACTGATTTATAAAAACACAGCAGGCACCGGTTTTACTAATCGTTCCTGTAAGTTTTCTTAATGCCTGCGACATCAAACGAGCCTGTAATCCCATTTTGGAATCGCCCATCTCACCTTCAATTTCACTTCTCGGTGTCAATGCAGCAACCGAGTCAATAACAATTATATCTATTGCTCCGGAACGAATCAGATTTTCAGTTATTTCCAATGCTTGCTCACCATTATCCGGCTGCGAAATAAGTAGGTTAGCTACGTCTATTCCGAGGTTTTTGGCATAGAACCTGTCAAAAGCATGCTCTGCATCAATAAAGGCAGCAATACCGCCTGCTTTCTGAGCTTCGGCAATGGCGTGAAGTGCAAGAGTTGTCTTTCCCGACGATTCAGGGCCGTAAATCTCAACCACTCTGCCTTTTGGCAAACCTCCTACTCCGAGAGCTGCATCCAGTCCTATTGAACCCGTAGAGATAGTTGGTATATTCTCTATCGGATCATCTCCGAGTTTCATTATTGCACCTTTTCCGTATGAACGTTCCAACTTATCAAGCGTCAGCTGTAGAGCCTTTAATTTTTCCTTTGCTATGTCTTGTTTTTCCTTAGCCATTATATTTTATTTTAAAAATCAATCAAAAAATGAATGATATATATTAATTTTCATATTCTTTTAAAATCTGCTCAGTATGTTCTTTGGTCTTTACCTTATTAAATACCTTTTCAATTATCCCATCTTCCGAGATTACAAATGTAGTACGGAAAATGCCTTCATACTCCCTGCCATAATTTTTCTTCAGACCCCACACACCGTAATCCTTTATAACCTTCTTGTCTGTATCGGGGATTAAAGGAAAAGGAAGCTCATATTTCTCAGCAAAATTCTTCTGACGCGTTTCGTTGTCAGCACTCACTCCAATTATTATAAACCCTTTGCTCAGCAAATCATCATAATTATCCCTTAGGTTGCAAGCTTCCGCAGTACATCCGGGGGTATTAGCTTTAGGATAGAAAAAAAGAATCACTTTGCTCCCTTTATAATCCTTAAGATTTATATTATTGCCATTCTGGTCAATATCACTGATTTCCGGTGCTTTATCCCCTGGTTTTAAATCTGTCATAACATCAATTTTATGGAAAACAAAAATAGTAGTTTTTTGTTTTGAGAAAATATTTTTATTGGGGCTACTTATTAACAATTTACCATTATTAATTAATGTTCACCCCCCCTGAAAACCACCGAAAATAAAATCGGTGGTTTTCAGGGGGGTATTTTTACTTTTTATTGTTATATCTTTGCATTGTTATTTTGTTGGAAATACTTTTTTGTAAAAAAATACACAAGCTTTGATCACAGATAAAATATACGGAATAATACATTTCATCTGCTACAGCAGTATGGAAAGCATCCTATTGTTAGCTTGTATAGCTGTATGTCAGTCAATTACAATCACACACAAAATATCACTATCTTTACATATAATACAAAAATGTTATTATATTGCCGATTCAATATTCGTAATAGGTAAAAATAAGTTCATTATAGAGCAGCTATCTCTTAGAGCTGGTGTTAAGGGGATTGCCGATAGTGGCTGACAATACTTTTTGGCGTAATATAGCCTG
>JAUVIX010000081.1 GCA_030592565.1 Chlorobiota bacterium | reverse complement strand
GATGATACGGAGGTCGGTAAGGTATCGAAAAGTATAGCAACAGAAAAGCAAAATAAATCCCTTAATTGGGCTTCATTTTTTAATATAAAAATAGATATGGAAAGTCAGTTTTATCAGATAAACATTTTGAAGCTTCTGCTAAAGTGGAAGACTCACCTCGCCGTAATTGTGGTTGCAGCAATAGTTTTATCGGCGATTTTTTCCGGTCCGTTTTTTATTACGCCAAAATATAAGTCGTTTGCTATAGTCTATCCGGCAAATATATCCCCATATTCTGAAGAGAGTGAAACCGAGCAGATGCTTCAGGTTATGCAATCACGTGAAATAATTGACAGCGTTATTAATAAATTTGACCTTGCAAAACATTATAAAATTGATACATCATACAAATATTTTTATACCACAATGATGTATGAGTGGTCGCAAAACATCAGCATAGGAAAAACACCTTATGAGGGTGTTGAGATTGATGTTTTGGATGAAAACCCACAAATGGCTGTCGACATAGTAAATGCTATAGTTTTTTTCTATAATGAGAAGATTAAAAGCCTTCACGAAGAAAAGTTCTATGAGGTTGTTACTATGTATGAACGATCGCTAAATAAAAAGAAATTGTATCTTGATAGACTTGAAAATCGGTTCAGAGAGCTGAGTTTAAAATATGGATTGCTTGATTATGAAAGCCAGTCTCGTGAGGTGTCGCGTGGTTATCTGGGAACGGTTGACGGTGCTTCAAGAATCAATAAAAAGGAAGTAGATAAGATGAAGCATAATATTGAAGACAAGGGAGGGGAAGCAATATTATTGAAAAAGCTAATTGAAAATGAAGCCGGAGCATATACAAAATTGAAGCAGGAATATGAAAAGGCTTATATGGATTATGACAGAAAGTTTTCATATACAAACGTGGTTACGAAACCTTATGCTGCCGATAAAAAGGCTTCTCCTGTTAGGTGGTTAATCGTTTTTATATCGGCATTGGCAGCGTTTTTCATCTCATTCATTGTTATTCTGGTTCTCGAAAATTACAAGGGAATGTCGAAAAAAGCCTGATTGGATAACTAAATTATACAACCTTGACAGAAAGAAGTAAATTAATATGGGTCTATCTGATCGCACTGCTCTTTATACTATTCAATTCGTATCTGATTATTAAGGAGTTTTACTGGGGTGCTTTCCTGCCTGTGATACTATTTATTATACTTCTTTATTTTATCTCACTTGATAAGGTTCTGCTTTTAATTACGTTTTTAACTCCCATTGCGATATCTTTACAGGATACGGATTTCGGGCTGTCTGTGTCATTACCTACCGAGCCATTGATGTTTGGTGTGTTGGTGTTTTTTGTTATCAAGCTTTTATACGAGGGGACCTATGACAAGAGGGTGCTTAAACATCCAGTTACAATAGCTATAATGATAAATCTTATTTGGTTGCTTTTTACCAGTATAACAAGTGAGATGCCTGTCGTTTCATTCAAGTTTCTGTTATCTCGACTGTGGTTTGTTGTCCCTTTTTATTTTGTAGCTGTTATCCTCTTTAAGAATTACGGGAAGATCAGGTCATTTATTTGGCTTTATGTTATCTCACTGACGGGAGTGATTATTTATACGATGTATCATCATGCACTTCATGGGTTTGATGAAGATTCGGGTCACTGGGTAATGACTCCCTTTTATAACGATCACACAGCCTACGGTGCTGTTTTGGCGATGTTTATCCCGGTACTTTTTGGTTTTTCAATTGATAAGAAATATAGTGCAGGCACCAGGACTATTTCCGGTATCTTTTTTACTATTTTTATTGTTGCCATCATATTGTCATACAGCAGGGCTGCCTGGCTGAGCCTTGCTGTTGCCGCAATGGTAATGGTGCTGGTATTGTTAAAGATCAAATTTCGGTGGGTACTTGTTACAGGGGTTTTATTCTTTGGATTATTTTTTACATTTCAGCAGCAGATATTTGAGAAACTTGAGCGTAATAAGCAGGACTCATCTGCAAATTTTGTGGAGCATGTCCAGTCAATTGCCAACATAACATCTGATGCTTCGAACCTGGAGAGGATAAATCGCTGGCAGTCAGCATTGCGATTGTTCAGGGAAAGGCCGTTCTGGGGCTGGGGGCCTGGAACCTATCAGTTTATGTATGCGCCGTTCCAGATGTCGAGAGAGAAAACAATTATCAGTACTAATGCAGGTGACAGGGGTAATGCACACAGCGAATTTATTGGCCCGCTTGCTGAGACTGGAGTTATTGGCGCCTTATCGGTAATTCTATTATTTGGTCTTGTTATTTACAGAGGACTTAAGCTTTTTGCTTCCTCACAGGATAAAGAGGTCAAATTGTTTACTCTGTCGGTTTTATTAGGGCTGATATCGTATTTTGCACATGGCTTTCTGAATAATTTTCTTGATACTGATAAGGCATCTGTGCCTTTTTGGGGATTTATCGCAATTTTGGTTGCTCTCGATATTTATCATAACAATAAAAAGGAAATAACTACATAGTTATATAGTATTTGAAGTTTATTTTAAAAAAAATAAAAAATATACTTGGTTGTTAAATTATTTTGTATATTTGCACCGCATTTTGATTCCCTATTTCGTTTTTTTCATTGATCTTCGAAAAAAATAACTTAAAAAATAACTTGTGGGAGATTATAGGAAGAATAATTAATTCAATTAAACGACAATTCCAGGAAAAAATAATGATAAAATAGTCTAAACTGTTCTGACTTAGATAGAATTAGAATCAGATATTTGAAAACAAATTTTAACTTAACATGTACGATATTATTGAACTTAACGGGAAATTGGTTCCCGAATTAAGAGAAATTGCAAAAAAGCTTGACATTAAAAAGTTTGAAGCTTTTAAAAAACAAGAACTTATCTATAAGATATTAGATCATCAGGCACTGAATCCATCTGAAGATATCCTCGAAAAGGAAAAATCAGAAAAAATCTCAAAAAATAGAAGAAGAAGGATTAAGAATCAGCCCGAAAAGATTGAAAGGAAAACAAAAGCTGATTCTGCAAAAGATGCCGAATCAGTTAGTAAGATTCCCGAAATAAAAAAGGAACCGAAAAATAAGGGTAACAAGCCCAAAGCAAAGGAAGAGGCCAAAACTGAAAGCCTTTTCCCAGAACTTGACGGAGAAACTATTTCAGGTACTAAAGAAACAGAAAAAGTTTCTGTTGCCAAGCCAAAAACGGAAGATAGGCCGGATGAAAAGAAATTTAAAAAGGTAACTCCAACAACCGGTGAATCTTCAAAGCAGGATTCAAACAATAAAGCGAGGAATGATAGGTATAATAGGGATAATGACAGGAAGAAGGATGAATATTCTTTCGAGTTTGAAGGGATGATATCCAGCGAAGGTGTTCTTGAAATTATGCAGGATGGATATGGGTTTTTACGCTCATCGGATTATAATTATCTGAATTCTCCTGATGATATTTATGTTTCTCAATCGCAGATCAAACTCTTTGGGTTGAAAACTGGCGATACTATCAAAGGAAGTATAAGACCTCCGAAAGACGGAGAAAAATATTTCCCTCTCATTAAGGTTGAAAAAATTAATGGTAAACTACCCGAAGAGATTCGTGACAGAATACCGTTTGATTTTCTTACTCCTCTGTTCCCCGAAACCAAATTTACTTTGACCGGACATAAGCAAGATTCTATGTCAACAAGGATAATTGATATGTTCTCGCCAATAGGTAAAGGGCAAAGGGGATTGATTGTTGCCCAGCCAAAAACAGGTAAAACTGTTCTGCTGAAGGAAGTCGCTAATGCGATTGCATCAAATCATCCGGAAGCTTATCTAATTGTCTTATTAATTGATGAAAGACCTGAGGAGGTTACGGATATGGCCAGAAGCGTAAAAGCTGAGGTTATTGCATCTACTTTTGATGAGCCTGCTGACAGGCATGTTAAGATAGCAAACCTGGTTCTTGAGAAAGCCAAAAGAATGACGGAATGTGGTCACGACGTGGTTATACTCCTTGATTCAATAACACGTTTGGCAAGAGCATACAATACTGTTGCGCCAGCATCAGGAAAGGTGCTTTCAGGAGGTGTTGAAGCAAATGCCCTGCAAAAACCAAAACGCTTTTTTGGGGCTGCAAGGCAGATTGAGAACGGTGGTTCGCTGACAATCATTGCTACTGCACTTACTGAGACAGGCTCAAAAATGGATGAAGTTATCTTTGAGGAATTTAAAGGTACTGGTAATATGGAACTTCAGTTAGACAGGAAATTGTCGAACAAACGTATTTATCCTGCTATCGATATTGTTGCTTCAAGTACCAGACGCGAAGATTTACTTGTTGAAAAAGAACAACTGCAGCGTATCTGGATACTAAGAAATCATCTTGCTGATATGAATCCGCTGGAAGCTATGAATTTTCTGAAAGACAGGATGAAATTTACCGATACTAATGAAGAGTTCCTTGTTTCGATGAATGGATAGGGATTAACATTTTATATAAACTAACAAAAAGCCCCTTCCGTTTTGGTTGGGGCTTTTTATTGACCTGTATTGTTTGAGATTTCATGAAGGGTATGGTTAATATTATGCAAATGGTATTTCTTTCAAGATTCCAACATTCCATCACGCCCCTTAATCCCCTGAAGGGGAAAATCCACCACACACATTAATGCAAAGCTGCTACTTACCCCATTATTCCACAATTCCAACAATTCCCAAATTATCCGTTTAAGACAGAACACTTTTCCCCAAATCCTCAAAATTAATTCCGTCAAAATCGCCTGAACTCATCATTAGCAGGTTCTTGTTTTTCCAATCAATCTTCAACAGGTCATTTAACAATTTTGATGAATCGGTATAAACTACAATTGCAGGATTGTCGAATGCTTCCTTAACCTGCTCTTTTGTTATTGCTGGCAGTCGTTTTAGTCTGATCGCATGAGGGCTAAAATAGACTTTGGGGATGTCAACATTATCCATACATCCTTTATAGTGGCTTAGAAACTTTTCGCTCAGGCTACTATATGTGTGTAGCTCGATACAACCCACCAGCTTTCTGTCAGGGAATTGCTGTTTAACTGCTTTGGTGGTTGCCATAAGCTTTGATGGCGAGTGGGCAAAATCTTTAAAAACTATTGAAAAATCATTCTTTGCAATCATCTCGAGCCTTTTTGATGCACCCGAAAAAGAGGAAATCGCTTCAAAAAAATCTTTATCACTTATGTCCAGTTCATTGCATACAAGCCTAGCACCGTTAATATTCATAAGATTATGCTCGCCAAATACCTTTAGCGGATTTTTTTCACCGCTATTTATTATGTATGTAATTCCATTTTCAATAGTGTGATCGGGAATGGCATAAGGGAGTTTAAGTATATCTGGCCTGGCAGACTCACCTATTTCCCTGACATTTTCATCTTCTTTACAATATATCAAAGTGCCATTATTAGTAACTTCATCTGAAAAAATTCTGAATTGCTCAACATAATTTTCAAAAGTGGGAAAAACATTGATGTGGTCCCAGGCAATTCCGCTAATGAGTGCGATATCAGGTTTGTATAGATGAAACTTTGGCCTGCGGTCGATTGGTGAGGTAAGATATTCATCCCCTTCAAGAACAATAATATCAGCATCCTTAGTGAGCTTAACCATAACTTCAAAACCTTCAAGCTGAGCACCAACCATATAATCACAATTAATTCTCCAATATTGTAAAACGTGAAGTATCATTGAGGTTATTGTCGTTTTTCCGTGGCTTCCGCCAATTACCACACGCTTTTTGTCTTTCGATTGCTCGTATAAATATTCAGGGTATGAAAAGATTTTTATTCCCAGTTCTTCGGCTTTTTTTAGCTCGGGATTGTCTTGCTTTGCGTGCATTCCAACAATAACTGCGTCAAGGCCGGAATGTATTCTCTCCGGGTACCAGCCTTCTGAACCAGGTAGTAAACCATATTTCTCCAACCTTCCTTTAGAGGGTTCAAAAATCTCATCATCCGAGCCTGTTACCTTGTAGCCCTTTTTGTGCAATGCTATCGCCAGATTGTGCATTGCGCTTCCACCAATTGCAATAAAGTGAACTTTCATAAGCATCAATATTAGTCACGTATTCAGTTATTGTTTTTTCCCGAATAGACCATTTTACAAAAGTATGATTTATTGTCTGGTTTTTTGATATTATATTCAAAGTGTGAAAATTATCAGGTTGTTAATAAATCTTTTTATTTGAATGAAATTTTGAATTAAATTTGCAGATTGTATGCGGGAAGTGGAGATTAAAGAATATTGTGACCGATTCAGGGGTGCCACTCCTCAGGAAGTGCTTGAGTTTTTCCTGAGTGAGTTTAGGGGGCAAATTGCATTTGCAACTAGTCTTGGTCTGGAAGATCAGGTTCTAACACATATGATTACTTCCATTTCTCCTGATACAAAAATATTTACGCTTGACACCGGTAGGCTTTTCCCTGAGACTTATGACCTTATTGACAAGACTAACGGCAGGTTCAAGATAAAATTAGATATCTATTTCCCTGACACAGCTCATGTCGAGAAAATGGTAAAGGAAAATGGGATAAACCTTTTTTATGAAAGTGTTGAGAATCGAAAACTGTGCTGCCAGATTCGCAAGATAGAGCCTCTGCATCGTGCTATGGCTGGCTTAGAAATGTGGATTACAGGCCTTCGCGGGGAACAATCAACAACGCGACAAAATAATAAACTTATAGAAGTAGATGAGAATAATCATGGGCTGCTGAAGTTAAATCCATTAATAAACTGGACAGAAAAGCAGATTTGGGATTATTTGGAAGAATATAATATACCTTTTAACGAGCTCCATAAGGCAGGATATCCAAGTATTGGCTGCCAACCTTGTACACGTGCTGTCAAACCTGGCGAGGATCTTCGTGCCGGCCGTTGGTGGTGGGAGCTGGAAGGCCACAAAGAGTGCGGGCTTCACGAGAGATAAAATAAAAATCCCCGATGTTTCCATCGGGGATTTTTATTTTATTCAATTATCAGATTCCACCCATGCTTATCTTCTATTTCACCCTCCTGAATTCCTTTTAATGTTTGATACATTTTTGTTGATATCGGGCCAGGTTTCCCATCAGTACAATATTTATATTCTTGTCCTGTATCGCGGTCAACGATTCTTTTTATTGGAGAAATTACGGCAGCAGTACCACAGGCTCCTACTTCATCAAACTCTTTAAGTTCTTCTTTTAGCACCGGACGCAGTTCGACCTTCATCCCCATATCTTTGGCAATTTGTCTGAGACTTTTATTTGTGATTGAACGGAGAATGGTTTTTGAATCGGGAGTAATATAGGTGTTACCTTTTATTCCAAAGAAATTGGCCGGACCTGCCTCGTCAATATATTTGTTCTCTTTTGAATCGAGGAATAAAACAGTTGCGAAGCCCTCTTTTTTAGCTCTTTCTGCCGGTTGCAAACTTGCAGCATAGTTTCCGCCAACCTTATACTGACCTGTCCCGTTCGGAGCAGTTCTGTCAAAATCATGAATAAGCTGTACATCAACAGGATTGAAACCCTCTTTAAAATATGGCCCGACAGGACCGACAAAGATCATAAACAAATATTCATTGGCAGGTTTAACACCAACTTGCGGACCTGAGCCAATTGTAAGGGGACGTAAATACAATGCAGCCCCATGCCCTGGAGGAGGTATGTGCTTCTCATTCAGCTTTATAACTTTGATCATCATCTCTTTGAAAAGCTCTAGTGGAGGTTCTGCCATCATAATTCCTCTGCAGGATTTTTGCATCCTTTTGGCGTTTTCTTCCCAACGAAATACTCGAATTTTTCCGTCTTTTCCCCTGAATACTTTCATTCCCTCAAATGCCTCCTGTCCGTAATGTAATGCAGTAGCTGCAATATGAATGTTAATATATTCGGATTGTGAAATCTCTATATCACCCCATTTGCCGTTTCTGTAATAACATCTTACATTATAATCTGTTTTGAAATAACCAAATGGCAATGTGCCCCAGTCTATATTTTCCATTATTTTATATTTTTTTGTTTAACAATCTTTGATTTTTTGAACAGGGCTAAATTATAAAGAATAGTTTATTTACCGCCTATCGAAATGAGAATAAATTTAATAATTTTTGCAAAAATTTGCTAATCAATGCATCATCATCTTTTCGTGTGGTACTAACATCTTTTCAGGAGGACTAACATAAGGTATCCCAAGGTGAAGACCACGAAGGATAAACAGAATTCCAATGAGAATAATAAATACCGGTATTATTTTTCTGATCTTGTTTCGCATGCCAATACTAATTGTGTGGCCTATAAGATTCAGACTAAGCATAATGGGAATGGTGCCAATACCAAAAAGTATCATATAAATTGAGCCCGAAAGAATGCTTCCGCCAACTATGGCAAGAGCAATGGCAGCATATACCGGCCCGCAGGGTAAAAGCCCGTTTAGTAATCCGATAAAAAAAAGTGACGGATACGTGCTCTTTTTAAAAAGTTTGCGGAATGCAGAAATCATTTTTCCAACATAAGAGTACATAATACGGTCGATATATTGCTTTTGATGGAATAATACCGGAAAGAGTACAGAAAGAATCATAAGTATTCCAACAACAATAGATACCCATGATTGAAAACCTGACATTTTAAAACCCTTACCAAGTAATCCGAATATTGCACCTAAAAAGCCATAGGTTATTGTTCTGCCAAAATTATACAGGAGGCTGCTTATCACTTTTGAGTACCAGGTATTCTTTTTTAGCGGTAGAGCAATGGCAATCGGACCGCACATGCCGATACAATGAAAGCTGGTGAAAAATCCAAAAACTAGAGCAGCAATGTAAAATTCAATATTTCCTGTCATTAAGTTGTGTTTTAATGTGCCAAGTCATTACCTGGCTTAACTTTTCTGGTTAGTTTACATAAATCCCATCTTCCTGATAATATCCTGTATCTCCATATTTATAATCAATCTTCACAATATATTTTCCTGTATGAAGTTTTTCAATTGGAATGCTAATGCGTCCGGTTGTGTCAGGGTTAATGCGGATATTTATATCAAAATCAGGGTTTGAAGGTCGGTATATCTGAATGGTACCCTCAAGCTTATCTGGGTCAAAAAAGGTCTGAAATGTTATTGAAAGATATCTTTGACCAAGTTCAATCTTTATCTTTTCTTCCAGATTTTTTGCATTTCCCTTCCTATCTAATTTTTTCTGATATTCCAAAGACATTTGGTAATATTCATTTTCAACAAGTGGATTATCCTGAAGGGTAGTCATATAGAAAAATATACTTAGCATTATCATAAACAAAGCAGTAGCAATAAACAGTTTTGTTCCCCAGTTCCATTTTATTCTCATATTAAAATAGATTTAATCACAGTAGAATAACAAAGATTACTGTGATTTGTTATTACTCAAGTTTCCGCGGCGAAATAAATGTCACCTGATATTTGTTAATTAGTTTGTCGTCAGTATATAATCCAAATGTTAAAATTATATTTGGTGATGTAATTTGTGAGGTTTTCAATACAACCAGAAATTTGGTTTTACTGATTTCTCCCTTTTCCGCAACAAGCTCATCAGACATCATAATTATTTCTCCTTCAGGGTTCAACAATTTAATATCAACATAGTGAGTCTTACGTGTTTTATTTACTAATTCCACCTCATATATATTACTGTAGCTGTTTTCCCCATATTTTTGGAACAAAGTTCCACGCTGCCGCAGTATTGTTGTTTCAAAGTCTGTTCTCATAAACATCATCGTGCTAACAACACCAAGCAGAATTACAAGCACAATGGAATAGGCAATTGTTCTTGTGTTCCAGAGTTTGTGTTTGTGCTCGGTAATACCTTTTTCTGAATCTAATCTGATTAGTCCGCGAGGTTTGTTTATTCTGTCCATAACTGCATCGCAGGCATCAACACAGGCAGTACAGTTAATACATTCTAATTGTGTGCCGTTACGTATATCAATCCCTGTGGGACAGACAACCACACAACTTTTACAGTCGATACAATCACCGTTTGACAATTTTTCTTTACTCTTAAGAGGATTGTGTTTCCCACGTGGTTCACCCCTTATATAATCGTATGCCACTATCATTGACTTGTTATCAAGCAGCGTCCCTTGTAGTCTTCCATAAGGACAGGCAATAGTACAAACCTGCTCACGGAAAAAGGCAAAAATAAAATAGATTGCCCCGGCAAATATCAACAAACCTGTAATGAATGAGATATGCGAGCTACTATCTGCAAAATATGATGTCAGAGTATCAAGACTGAAAACATAGGCTGCTGAAGTGAATGCAATAGCAAAGGCCATTAAATAAAAAATGACCTGTTTTAATGTCTTTTTCCAAATCTTTTCAAAATTCCAATTCTGTCTGTCTAGTTTTTTTTGTTTGTTGTAATCACCTTCTATAATGTACTCAACTTGCCTGAAGAAGAACTCCATAAAGACAGTTTGCGGGCAGCCCCAACCACACCATAATCGCCCATATACAACTGTAAACAGGATTATAAAAACAATAAATGTGATTAGTGATAATACTAAAAGATGAAAGTCCTGTGGCCAGAATATTGCACCGAAAATAATAAACTTACGTTCAAGCACGTCAAAAAGAAAAATAGGATCACCCTTATATGATATAAAATGTCCGATAAAAAAGATTAACAGTAGAAAAAATGAAAATACTTTTCTATAATTATAAAATTTTCCCTTAGGTTTTTTAGGATATATCCAAACTCTTTTGCCATCATCACTAACCGTTGTTAACTTATCTCTGAAGGAGCCATGATGACCTTCACCATTTTTATCACTCATATCTATAAAAATTAGTTGTATCCAATGTAATCTGATATGGTCAAAAAATTTGGCTATGGGATTAATACCATAGCCAAATAATCTTTAATAATTTGTATTACCTAGTGTGGCCAATCCATTTTTTCTCCTTCCGGAGCTTTTGGGTTAGCCGGTGATGTGCCGTGCATTGTAATAATATAACTTAACACCTCAAGGTGCATAGTTGGAGAAAGCTGGGCTTTAAATGGAGTCATTCCCTTCTCAAGAACACCATCGCGCACTATTTTAAACATATCTTCCATAGAGTTACCATGAATCCAGTAATCATCAGCAAAATTCGGTCCAACAAGACCACCGCCATCAGGTGTATGGCAAACAGCACAATTTTTATCATAAATATCTTTACCTGAGGCAATAGATGCATCGTCGGTAAGAACTATTATTTCAAATGATGCTGCGTTAGCTTGCTGAGATGGAAGGCTTGCAACTTTTGCCATTTCCATTTCATACTCTTTGTTTTGATTCATATCATCCGATTTAAATACCCATAGCCTTATCATATATATAACTCCAAATACGATAGTAATATAGAAAAGCCATTTCCACCAGGGTGGAAGGTCATTATCAAGTTCCTGAATGCCATCATATTCATGGTCAGCTAACAGGCGATCGTTTGTGAGAGTATCAATCTCATATTTTGGTTTTTGAATTTTATGTTTATTATTCTCATTATTTTCCATAACGACATTTTTTAATTAGTTTTTGAAATTTCTTCGTCACTATCATGAAGAGGCATGTTTTTATATTCGTCTATATCTTTTTTTTTCATCCTTAATACCCCAACAATAATAATAACAAGTAATATAAAAAATAATACTGTATTGATGGTTGAAATATCAACCAGCCAAGGAACATTTTTTACAAATTCTGCTGCAATTTTTGACATAATAAAATTAATTTACAGTGAATTCGGGTTCCTTAATATTTCCCAATCGCTGAAGATACGCAATTAAAGCAATAATCTCCTTTTGGTCTTCAACATCAATACCAGATTTTCTCAATCCTTTAGCAATTATATGTGCCTGAGCTTTCAGCTTATCATTTGCTATTTGGTCAAATCCTTCAGGATAAGGAACGCCAAGCCTTTGCATTGTTCTGATTTTAGCAGGTGTTGAATTCATGTCCAAATCCTGAGTAGCCAACCAGGGATAAGGTGGCATTATTGATTGAGGATTTAGATTTTGCGGATTAATCATATGTTCGTATTGCCATGAGTCAGGTTTATAAAGCTTTCCTCCCTTAACTCCTTCGCGAGCCAAATCGGGACCGGTACGTCTGGACCCCCACAGGAATGGATGATTATATATAAACTCACCGGTTTTAGAATACTCACCATAGCGTTCAACCTCTGAACGGAATG
>JAUVIX010000308.1 GCA_030592565.1 Chlorobiota bacterium | reverse complement strand
TTTCGTCACAATTTTTGGCTACGCTGTCAAAAATTCCGCCAAAACTGCAATATTTTTTAACTTCTTACCCCCGTGCTAAAGCACGGGGCTATTGAATATCAATTACATAACCCTGCTGAGTAGTAACGATTAGTTACTTTTCTCAGAAATCAAATATTTACCCAAAAAGGCTTCCATCTTGCGATAAAAATCAAAGCGGTTTTCTTCATTATGGAATCCATGTCCTTCATTATCTTTTACCATATATTCCACATCTACACCACGTGCTTTCATAGCCTCTACCATCTGGTCTGATTCATCTATATTTACCCTTGGGTCATTGGCTCCCTGGGCAATAAAGAGTGGGGAAACTATTTTATCTACCTGATAAACCGGTGACACTTCGCGCATCATCAAACTATCAGTTTTGGTATTTCCTACCATTTCATACATCATTGCAAGGTATGGTTCCCAATATGGAGGGATTGTACTCATAAATGTAAAAAGATTAGATACTCCAACGTAGTCAACACCGGCAGCATAAAGCTTTGGTTCTTTCACAAGCCCCATCAAGGTTGCATAGCCACCATAGCTTGCTCCGTAAATAGCAATCCTTTCTGGATCGGCAATACCCTTTTTGATAAGCCAGTTTGTTCCATCAGTAATATCGTCCTGCATTGTAAGTCCCCATTGCTTGAAGGAAGCTTCCCAATGTTTTTTTCCATATCCGGTCGAACCTCTGAAATCCATTTGCAGAACTGCGTAGCCACGGTTTGCAAGAAACTGAATTTCAGGATTAAATCCCCAGCCATCACGCGCCCATGGGCCTCCGTGAGGATTGACAATAACAGAAAGATTTTTGGCATTCTCTATTGTGTATCCTTTGGGAAGAGTCAGATATCCATGAATATTAAGCCCGTCACGCGATGTGTATTCAATTGGTGTTACCGAAGCCATCTCATTCTCATCAATCCAGGGACTGACATCAACAATTTTATCCAGTTTGCCAGTATTCTTGTCATAAATAAAATAGGAACCAAGAGAACGGTCGCTGTAAGTCCTCACAACAAAAACATCCTCAGCCTTATTGTATGACGTTATACCAACTTCATAATCTCCAATCTTCTTCTGTAGGTCTTTAAACCACTTTTCAGTATCCTCATCAAAGAAATGTCTCATACGCTTCCACGATGTGTAGGATGCCGATGTTAGCACTTTTCTTTTTTGCGAATAGAAAATATTATCAACATCATAATCCTCATTTTCATATAAAACCTTAATCTCTTTCCCTGTTGTTACATCAAATTCAACAACAGCCGTTTTATCCCTTCCAAGATTTGAGACAGCATATACATTCTTATTATCGAAAGTGAAAAATATCGGAGCAAGAGTTTCTTTAAAATCAGTTGTAATAACTGTTTTCCACTCATCTTTTTCGGTTTCGCGATATAACATTGAAGTATTGGTGCCGTCAATGGATACTGCAACCCTCAGTTTGCCATTGTGGTCGAACAGCCAACCCTGAATATTTCCGGGATTCTCGGCAATCATCTCCATTTCACCTGTTTTTAAATCCAGTCTGTAAGGATCAAAAACCTGTGGATTTCTTTTATTCATTCCAATGATAACCTCATCAGGAATTTCAGGTAATTCATCAATTATTTGAGTTAATACTTTATCATAGTCAGTAAAACAAACCGGATTAGAGCCATCAATATTTACACCGTAAAGTCTAAAATTCTCATCTCCACCCTTGTCCTTCAGAAAAAGTATTTGTTCATTATTAGGCCAGAAATATCCTGAAATGTCTCTGTCAGTCTCACTTGTAAGGCGTACTGCTTCTTTTTTGCCCCTCTCCTGAACAAAAATATTCATCCTGTTTTCATAAGGTGCTTTAAATGAAAAATATTTACCGTCAGGAGATATCTGATACCCCGACTTTTCAGGGTTCTTAAAGAAATCCTCCAGGGGAATCTGTTTTGCTTTTACCATTTGTTCCTTTTTTGAACCATTATTACATCCCATTATCACCACGACAATGAGCACTACAGCTAACATTGATTTTACAAATCTGTTCATTACATTGATCTTTAAAAATTTTTGCAAAGATAACATTTCCGGCAAAATGGTTGTATCAAAAACAAAATAAAAAAAACTGGCATATTAACCTTACTCTAATAATTTTGCACCTGATACGTTTGAGCTATTATAAATGAAGGAAAAGGGGAAAAATATTTTTAAAAGGGTCATAAAACGATTACTTATTCTACTGGTTGTCATTTTGGCACTGATCTCTGCAGCGGGTTTTCTTATCAGCTATTTTTATGGCGACAAGGTCAAAGAAATTGTTGTAAACGAAATTAACAAACAACTGGCTATTGAAGTAGACGTTGATGAGATTGCGTTCTCGGTTTTTAAAAACTTTCCCAAAGCATCCATAAACATTACAGGAGTCCAGACCAAAGAAAAACTAAACAAAAACACCAATCCTTTGCTTAAAGCAAAAGAGCTTTCGGTTCTTTTTAACATCAGGGATATTATTTCGGGGAACTATACCATTAATAGGATTCTGCTGAAAGATGCTTTTCTGAATATTGTAGTTTTTAATAACGGCACAAACAATTTCACAATTTTCAAATCACCGGATTCAACAAATGATGGGGAGGTAAATATAGACCTGAATGAGGTTGATTTAATAAATGTTCATGTTTCATACCTCGATTACCAGACTGACCAGGAGTATCTTTTCATTGTTAATAGTGGGATTATGAGCGGAGGATTCTCATCTTCAGCTTATGCTCTTAAAATTTCTGCCAACATCTTAACAAACTACCTTAGAACCGGCAAGACCACATTTTTAAAAGAAAAAACAATAATCACAAATGTTTTATTCGACATTGACAAGAAAAATAATCTATTTATAATAAAAAAAGGCGACCTGAAGATAAATACACTTTCATTTAATGTTGAAGGAAATATACAAACCGCAAAAAACAATAAGGCTGTTTTTCTAAAAGTCAAAGCTAAAAAGGCAAGGCTAAAAGATTTCCTAAAAGAGATTCCACGGGAGTACTTCAAACCACTGGAAGACTTTGATTGCAGTGGAATTTTTGATTTTACTGCCACTATTGATGGAATCATTACAAAAAACCAACTCCCTGAAATCACTTTTAATTTCGGCCTCACCAAAGGTAAGATTAAATATTTGCCCTCAGGATTAGCTTTAAATGAGGTATCATTTAGCGGCAAGTTCAATAATGGCAAATTAAGAAACAAAAAAACATTTTCACTGCTACTTTCTGACTTTATATCTTCAATGAAGTCAGGGAAGATGAAAGGAAAGATGGAAATTATCAATTTCGAGCGCCCTGATGTCTCAGTAGCTTTTTCAGCATCGGGAAAACTTGATGAAGTGAAAAAAATATTTCATATCGACACCCTTAACTACATCTCAGGCGACATTAACATTGATTTGATTTTCCGTAACAGATTGAAAAGTTTCTCTAAATTTACAATCCAGGATTTTCTTTCCAGCAAAACATCAGGTAAACTAAAAATCAGTAATGCCGATTTTGGTCTCAAAGAAAGCTTACTGGGTTATAAAAACTTTAATGGCTCATTCAAGTTTAGCAACGATGACCTTATCATTGATTACTTCTCAGGTGAAGTATCGGGCAGTGATTTTCAGATGAAGGGTGCATTTATAAACATTCTGCCATACTTTTTCCTGCCAGGCAAGAGCTTTAGTGTTAACGCAACTTTGAAATCATCAATGTTGAATTTCGATGAACTTTTGCAATATAAAACATCAGGAAGTGATACTCTTTACCGCATCAGAATACCAGAAAATATTAATATCAACCTTGACCTGAATGTAAAAAGGATGCAATTCAGAAAATTCAGGGCGCAGGATATCTCGGGCAAGCTAATTGTCAGAAACAGGTTAATTATCGTTAAAAACGGCTCCTTCTCCTCAATGGAAGGACATACAAATATTGAAGGAATAATTGACGGAACAAATCCTGCTAAACTCATTCTGACTTGTGATGCAGATATCCATAAGGTGGACATTTCAAAACTATTTTATGAATTCGGTAATTTCGGCCAGAATAGTATCACATCCCGAAAACTAAAAGGAAGAGTAACTGCAAAAGTATTTTATGAGTCTTCATTCAGCAATACTCTAAAAATAGATCCCGCAAGTGTTAATACGGTAGGAGACATAACAATAGAGAACGGCGAACTGATAAATTATACACCATTATATACACTAGGCCGCTTTCTTAAAAATAAAAACCTGCAGCACATTCGTTTTTCCACACTAAAAAATCAGATTGCAATCAGAAACAGGATTATATATATTCCTGAAATGGAGATAAAATCAAGCACCCTTGACCTTTCACTCAACGGAACACACACTTTTGATAATGAAATTGATTATCACATCTGGATTTTGCTT
>JAUVIX010000246.1 GCA_030592565.1 Chlorobiota bacterium | reverse complement strand
TTATCTTGCAGGGTCTCCCACCAAACTGCGGTCATTGTGCCCGGAATAGGCATTCCAATCAATTTTCCTATGCCCAGAGTTTTGTACGCATAAGGAAAGCCGTGTGCATCGGAGTAGTTGCTTTCACTAATTAGTACTGCGGAGGGCTTAATCCATTTATTCATCGGGTCGTGACCATAATGAATCCCGCGTGGATAAAAATCAATATATTTTTTTCCACTCAAAAGGGTGACAAGGTCATCGTGGAGCCAACCCCCGCCATTGAAGCGTGTATCAACAATGATAGCTTCCTTATCCCAGTTTCGTCCCAGAATTTCAGAGTAAAACTCCCGGAAACTTTGACTGTTCATGCCTTTTACATGTACATACCCTATTCGTCCGTTCGACAGGCTGTCAGTTTCTGACATCCGGTTTTTAACCCATCTTTTATAAAGTAATTGTCCCTGCTTTCCACCTGTTATTGGTTTTATGGATTCATCCCATCGCTCACCTGATTTCGGGTCGTACATCGACAAAAGTGTGTGTTTGCCGGCTTTATGATTCATTAGTATGAAATAGTCCATATTGGAATTTATCTCTTGTCCGTCAATTTTTTCAATTATATCTCCGGATTTGATTTTTGAATCTGCCAGCAACAGCGGACTATTTTCGATAATCTCAACTATTTTTATTCCCGGTCCTTCAAAATTCAGATCAATAAAAATCCCGAGCTTAGCTGTTTTGTCACCTTGTTTATCACTGTGTCTGTAGCCTGAGCCTGTATGCGATCCGTTAAGTTCACCCAACATTTCGCTCAGCATTTCGGCAAAGGCGTAATTGTTGGTGATGTACGGCAGGAATTTTTCATAATTGGTTTTATAATAAACCCAGTCAACACCGCCGAGGTCGGGCCGGTAAAACTTTTCCTTTGCCTCACGCCAAACGTGTTCAAACATATATTGCCGTTCGATGGCTTTGTTGAGATTAAATTCGGCTTTAAATTGTATCTCCTTCTTTTCTGGTTTATCCTGGGTTTTTAGTTTTATTATTTCCCCACAGGAAAACAGAAACAGGTTTTTCTCCTTTTTATCAAGTTGCATCGAGCCACCGCCACCTTTAAGTTTTAACAGGAGTTTAGTCTCTTTATCTTTAAGTTTGTTTACCCAGAGGTCGTACCCATCTTCGAATTTACTCAGGTAATAAAGTTTTTCTCCGTCGGAAGTGAGAACAGCATCAGCTATTGAAGATGAGTTTATTGTTAACCGTGCTTTACGGTCTTCTATATTATTGAGGTCAAATGAAATTGGTTCTGCAACTTCCACTTTTACCTTCAATTCGTCAATCTCCTCATCTTCCTTTTCCTCATCTTTCTTTTTATCTTTTTCTCCTATCTTCAACAGTTCGTACTCCTCTTTTGACAGCTTAAACCTGTCGAATGATTCCTGGTTAAAAAACATTGCATAAACATCGCGAGTTGTGCCCCAACTACCATGACTCCGCATTCCTTGCCTGTCAGTAAACCAAATCATTGCATTTCCTTTTAGCACCCATTTCGGATTTGTGTCGCTGTAGCCACTGTTTGTAAGATTTACAGGCTCTTTACCTCCCCGGGCATCTATCAGCCCGACATCATTTAAAAACAGGCTGTGAGGTGAATACTGAACAAGAAACCATTTGCCGTCCGGAGACCATTGAAACCACTGATCACCATCGCTGTATGAATAATTATATTTTCCATCAAGGATTTTTCTGCCCTCTTTTGTTTCCAGATTAATAACCATTAGAGTTTCCCTGTTTTCCAGATATGCAACCTCTTTGCCATCTGGTGAATACAACGGCTGAAATGTTTCATCATCACTCACAAGTATGGCTTCTTCCTTTAAAACTGTTGAAAGTGAAAACAGGCCTTCTTCATCTCTCACAATTTTGGTTTGATACAGGTTCCAGCTACTATCTCTTTCTGAAGCATACAATATACTCCGGCCATCCGGGCTGAAACTGACAGATCGCTCCTGCTGTGGTGTATTGGTAATTCGTTTTGTGGTTTTATAGTCAACAGAAGTAACAAAAACTTCCCCTCTGACTATAAAAACAATCTCTTTTCCGTTGGGCGACAGATCCATTTCGGTTGCATCGGATGTATAGGTCATAAACGCTGTCTCATTCTCTTTTTCATCAACTGAAAGGGTGATGTTAACCTTTGTTGGTTCGGAAGTTCCTTTTTTGGTAAAAATTTCACCATCAAAGCCAAAACAGAGAGTTCCGTCATCGGCAATGCTTAAAAATCTGACAGGGTCTTTCTCAAAAGAAGTTATTTGAGAGGGTTCTCCCTGAACTGAAAGAGGAAGATTATAAACATTAAATGATCCTGATTTCTCACTCAGAAAGTAAATACTGGTTTCGTCAGGACTAAACACGGGATTCCGGTCTTCACCCTGAAAATTAGTTAGCTTTGAATGTTTTCCTGTTTCCGTGTCATAAACCCAAATATCGCGGGTTACAGAGGATGTGTGATGCTTTCGCCAGCTATTTTCGTATCCTTTTCTGTCGTGATAAATAATTCTTTTCATTGATTTATCATAAACGGCTTTTTCGGCTGTGGTAGAGAGAATCTGCTTTATTCCTCCTCCCTCAACCGGAACACTGTATAGTTCGGATAATACTCCTGAAGGGAACTGGGCGTTTTTGGAAACATCCTGAATAGATGCGGAAAAAACCACGGAAGAGCCATCGGGTGCAAAACTGTTTGGATACTCTGTGCCAGAGTAATAGGTCAGCCGTTTAGGAGTTCCTCCTTCAATGGGAATAATAAATATATCGAAATTGCCATAACGGTCAGAAGCAAAAGCAATCATTTTGCTGTCGGGCGACCATACAGGCATATAGTCATAAGCCTGATGAATAGTTAGATGTTTTGCCTCACCACCTTCTGATGATACTATAAACAAGTCGCCCTGAAATGAGAAAGTTATCATTTTACCGTCCGGTGATATGGCAGGATACCTCATCCATAACGGATTATTATCAGAATAAATGTTTTGCTGAAATGCAAGGAGCAGGATTATTAATGACAGCTTTTTCATAGTGTTATGTTTTTCATTTGTTTAGAGTTCAAAAGTAGGGAATTTATTCTATTGGTTCTTAATTTTGTGGTATATTTTTTCAATTGTTAATTTCAATGTGGTTGGGAACCTATAGGTGTAAGGCTGACGGATAGCATTTCGGGGAGGGAGGTTTACTTTAATCAACAAATTTTTTAATCCGAGATGCCATATCCCACTCCTTTAATTGTTTTTATTACTTTTTTGTCCAGCTTTTGTCTTAGTTTGCGGATATGAACATCCAGAGTTCTGTCGCCCACAAAAATATCCTGCCCCCAAATACGGTCATAGATTTCCTCACGGATAAATATTCTTCCCGGATGAGTGGTGAGAAGTAATAGTATGTTAAACTCTATTTTAGGTAAATAGATCTCTTTACTATCAAAAATGACAACTCTTTTTTCAGTGTCAATCCTTACATTGTTTACTTCAATTATATTTTTGTTAATTGATTCTTTATTGTGTCTTTTAAGCAGGGCTTTTACACGTGCCAGTAACACAATTGGTTTTATGGGTTTTGTAATATAATCGTCAGCACCTGCATCAAATCCAGCAATTTGCGAATAGTCCTCTCCACGTGCAGTGAGAAATATTATCAGTGTATCTTTAAAATCCAGATTTCCCTTCAAATTGTTGCAGAGTTCTATGCCATCCATTCCGGGCATCATAATATCAAGAACTATCAGATCAGGTTTTACATCCAGGGCAATTTTTTCTCCTTCAATACCATTTGATGCTGTATAAATAATGTATCCTGCCTTTTCAAAATTGTATCTCAAAAACTCCAGGATATCCGGCTCATCATCAACGAGTAATATTTTGAATTTTGTACTAACCATTTGAAATACAAAATTATTGATTTCCTGTTTTCTGATGTTAAATTAGTGTTAAGTTTTGGTAATTTTTTGTCGAAATATTTAACACAAAGTTAAGAGTTAGTTAAAGTTCTGTTCTAAAAAGAGCTGTTGTTTTGCAACTATAATAATTTAAAAAATTAGAAAAATGAAAAAGTTAAATTTGGCACTTATGGCAGTATTGCTTTCTGCTCTTGTTTTAAACTTCTCTTCCTGTAATAAGGATGATGATGATCAACAACCTGATCCCGAGCCTGACGAATACACAATTAATGATGATGGAAACGGAACAGGAACTACAACCTGGAAAACAGGCAAGACATATCATCTTGATGGGTTTGTCTTTGTAAACAATGGACAGGTTTTAACAATTGAACCCGGTTGCGTTATTAAAGGTTTACCCGGACAGGGTGAAAATGCAAGTGCGTTAATTATTGCCAGGGGTGGTAAAATTATGGCTGAAGGAACAAAAGAGGAACCAATTGTTTTTACTGCTGAAGGTGATGACCTGAACGGATCGGTCGGTTTATCCGATAGAGGACTTTGGGGTGGTTTGATAATTCTTGGAAATGCAAAACTCAACTCTTCACCCGGCGAATCACAGATTGAAGGTATTCCTACAAATGAGCCGAGAGGCCGTTACGGAGGATCTGACGACAATGATAATTCAGGTATTATTAAATATGTATCAATTCGTCACGGTGGAACCGATATTGGTGATGGTAACGAAATTAACGGTTTAACACTCGGAGCCGTTGGTTCGGGAACCGTAATTGACTATGTCGAAATTTTAGCTAATAAGGATGATGGTGTTGAGTTTTTTGGAGGTAAACCTCAACTGAAGCATATATTGGCAGTCTATTGTGCTGATGATAGCTTCGATTATGATGAGGGATTTCGCGGATACGGACAGTTTTGGTGTGCTATTCAGGATCCAAATGAAGGAGACAGAATTGGCGAGCACGATGGAGGCACAAACCCTGAAACCGGAACTCCTTTTGCAGAGCCTCATATTTGTAATGTAACCTATATTGGTCGCGGTGTTGATGCTGGCAAACGAATTATTACTTTTCGTGACAACGCTGGTGGCCACTATACAAATTCAATTTTTGTTAATCAATCAAAAGGTATTGATATTGAAAACCTTGCTGATGATCAGGATAGCTACAAACAATTTCAGAATGGCCTTTTGACAATCGAAAACAATATTTTCTGGGGTGTAGCTGACGGAACAGCAGAAGGTCTCTTTAACGTTTCCGGATCAGGAGCAAATGAAGCGGATTCGCTTGCAGCGGTACAGGCTTTTGCAGCTTATTTTGATGAAGCAGGAAATGTGGTTTCCGACCCTGGTATTAGTGCAGATAATCCTGTCCCTCCAACTCCTGTTACAGGTAATATGGGAGAATACTCCGATACCTGGTTCGATGTGGTTAATTACAAAGGCGCATTTGAATCGGAAAACTGGGCAGCCGGTTGGACAGAATTCTTTAAGAATAAATAGCAATTATGTTTTAGTTAGCAACTAACTGGCAGGGCCATTTTTGGCACTGTCGGTTTTCTTAATTTATCTTGAATAGTTGCAAAATAGAAGTTTTTAAATGAAAAAGTCAATATTAATTCTTATTGCAGCAATTTTCTTCTCGGCGTTAACCTTTGCGCAAAATGGAACCCTGAGAGGAAAGATCACTGATTTTGAAACAGGAGAGGAGCTAATCGGAGCATCAGTTTTGGTGATTGGTACATACCTCGGCTCTTCAGCCGACCTTGACGGTAATTATTCAATTCCAGATATTCCTGGAGGCATAATAGATATTAAGTGTTCATATATATCCTACGAAAGTCAAACTATTAAAGGAATAAAGATAAAACAGGGAGAGGTAACTGTTTTTGACATTAAATTGAAACCGGTTTCTGTGGGATTGTCAGAAGTCGTTGTTTCGGCTAAGGCAGTAAGAAATACTGAAAATGCTCTGCTTACAATGCAAAAGAAATCGGCGGGTGTTATGGAGGGAATCTCAGCTCAGGAAATTATGAAAACAGGTGATAGTGATGCTGCTGAGGCTGTTCAGCGTATTTCAGGAGTTTCGGTTGAAAGAGGGAAGTATGTCTATATCCGCGGCCTTGGCGACAGATATAGTAAAACAACCCTTAACGGTGCTGAAATACCATC
>JAUVIX010000242.1 GCA_030592565.1 Chlorobiota bacterium | reverse complement strand
TGAACAGCCTGCCTCAAATGGCGGACGGCCACTTTCCATACCTCCATAATACATTTCGGTACAAAATGAATTTGTAAATCCCCATCCGTAACTGGCCAGCTTACCCGCATCTGATAAATCCTGAGTGTAAGGCGGAAATTCAAAAGTAAATGAATTTTTCTCGTCAACTTTACCTGTTTCATTATCGAATTTCCAATAGGTCAATCCACCCCGCCAGTATTTTTCAAAATTAGTTTGTGAAAGCGGATAATATTTTCTGTCAAATGGAGCCGGATACTGGGTTGCCTCCATAATGTACTCTGAATTTGGGGTAAAGAAATTTCCACCATGATCACTACGGAAAATAGGATGTTGTACAACCTCTTTTAACTCCCAGTCAGTTAAACTCACGATATAAATCCGTGGGTTTGCCTTATCATTTACAGTAGCCCATTTTCCATTATATACTCCATTGGTTTCAGAATAACCAGGGTGGTGTGTATCGCCCCAAAGTATTTCCTGTCCATCAATAAAACCTTTGGCCATCATGGCTTCGGTCTCCATACTGTATCCATAACCATTTATAGGTTGACGAGCACATGTGGGTACATACTTAATCATCCGCATGGATGGTACTGTGTACATAGGCATATTTCCTGCTTGACCTCCGGAGTTTAATGCAACATACTCATCTTTTATATTATCAGGAGTATAAGTTTTTGCTGCTGCAAGAACATCTTCGGAGTTTAATCCTCTTCTTTTAACAACATCTCCGAATGATTCATCACCCCGGGGTGCTCCTATTTCGCCGGTAGCTGCCGGCCCTTTTTGTTCACCACATCCGGCAAATATAATAAGGGAGCCAAATAATGCAGCGAGTAACCAATTTTTTATATTATTTTGCTTTAATTTTTCCATGATATATATTATTTTTTGTTTTCTAATTCTATAGATAATAACTCTTTAGCCCTTAACCCAGCATCTGCCGCTTTAACCTGGTATTGGAAGTATTGTTCGGCCCACAAGAAGGCATCTCTCCACTTTCCTTCAGAAGCATATTTTTCAAAGTCCTCTTTTGCCAGTGCAGCTTTACCTAACTGGTCAACAGCATCTTCTACTAAAGCATTAACATAATTATAATCCTGGTAGTTGTTATCTTTTAACCATTGAACAACTCCGTTAATGACATCTTGAGTAGCATCGATAACTACAAGTTTATCTTCATAGTTTTTCTTATACCCTGCTAATTCTTCTTCAGTAAGTGCTATTTCTTTACCAGCACCAGGACCTGTGTAATTTTTAGGTTTAATCAAAAGAATACCTTCCATTTCAAGGTGCAATGCAGAACAGAATTCAGTACAATAAAATGGAAAAATACCGGGACGATCTGCTACAAATGTTAATGAAGCAGTCTTGCCGGGTTCGAAACTACCATGTTTGCCATAGGTGTCAACAGTAAAACCATGAGTTTCATCTTCAGCACGCTCGAGGTTAGTCAAGTGGAATGTTACAACATCACCTTCATTAACTTCAACAATTTCAGGGACAATATGAGAACGTATCATTGTTCCGAAAATGTGTACGCGATTTCCTTCACGTTCAATTTTTTCCTGTCCGGCAACAGTTTTATATCTTGATATTTCACCTGTTCTTGTATTTGTTCCTGTTTCGTAACGGATAATAGGTTTAATAATCGTACGTAGAACCGCAACAGAACCGTAAATATTTGCCTGTGGTAAACTCATTGTATAAAGATCTGTCATATCATTAGAAGAAATGTCGATAAGATGTTGGAAATTCGGGCGAACCGGGCCTACATTCGGATAATTATCATATAATGCTTCCTTATCTGTAGCAATTAAATAATTGGAGTGTGGCTCAACAGATAATGCTTGTGGAATCATTAAATGTCCCGGTTTAAATGATAAACTAATGTCACCATCTTTTTTCAGATCAACATAATTCCATCTAACAATTTTCTTCTCATCATAAACAGATGAATATGCTGTATTCTTGCGATAATCAAAAGTAAGGTCAACAACTCCTGTTCCGAGTGCCAGTGAACCATGCTTAACTGCATTTGTTTCAATCAGAGGAATATTACCGTCGGCATTTCCACTGAAAGTTCCGTTAGTCATTGCATCTTTTACCTTTGCAAAATCAAAAACCAGCGCTTCATCGGTGGCAGTAATAAAATATTTTCCATCAGGAGTTACTTTTACTTTTAGTGCTTTGGCAGGAATATTTATAAATGCAACTGCGTTAGCGTCTATTGCAGCTTCGAGTGTTACAACAGTAAACTCATTAACAACAGATTTGGTTGCACTTTCTAGCTTTTTATAATCTATAATATATATGTAATTATTATCTCCTTTATCAGCAATACCAACAACATATCCATCACTGATTGCTTTACCTGCATCAAAGAAATCTAATGTATAGGCAGGCAGTTCAAGAGTAAATGTCTCCTCTTTTAACATACGTCCAATATGATGACCTGATTCGGTAGCTTCTAACTGATCATGGAATTTCCAGAAAGTAACACCTGATTTAAAATCGGCAATATCAGTTGATTTATTGTCCCATGGTGCAGGATACTGACTCGATTGAATAACGTAATCATTATTTTGAGTAACAGCCACACCAGGATAACAATTAATAAAAAGCGGGTGCTGAAGCACTTGCTTGGTCTCAAAGTCGTCTAAACCTAATAAAGCTATACGTGAATTAGCTCCATCAGAGTAGAACAGATATTTACCATTGTACTTCCCATTCGTTTCCGAAAGAGCAGGATAACGCATATCTCCATAAGTGTTGATTCGGTTATCTGACGAGCCTTTCTTTAACATCAACATGCTTTCGTCGTCAAAACCGTAGCCTTGCCAGGGCTCGGGAGAAAATACCCCAACGTATTTGTAAATACGCATGGAAGGAATTCCGTAAACGAGCATCGTTCCGGAGTTTCCGGTTCCGACGAATGCAAAATATTCGTCACGGCCACCACGGGGCATGAAAGTTTTTACTGCGGCAAGAACGTCATTATCGTTGAGTCCCCGCTCTGCTTTAACATCATTGAGTGTTTGCTGTCCGATTACTGTTGGAGGTAATGTCCCTAACAATAACAAAGCAACACTTAATACAAGAAATCGTTTTGTTTTTAATCTCATAATTGTGAATTTAAAATTAAACTATTATTTAATAATTAATTGTATATAATAATTGATTTCAATTTTTTGAATAAGCTATTTGTTACCTGCCATTTGAGTAAATTTGTACTTAAATAAGGTTTCAATAAACAATGTCCAAAGATATGTATAAAATGGATATATAATTTATATTTTTCAATAATTTTTAAAAATATTTTTTCTACATTCTCTTTTTTCTATATCTATTTATCAAATAATCAATAAATTGAAGTATGCTAAAACATGTTAATATTTTGTTGAAAAATTAGTATTTTTTTGATTTAAGGAGTCGTTGTATGCCAGTAATGCGATTTTTTAAAAAAATAATCAAATAAACTTGTTTATAAAATAAACTTAATTATCTTTGCAAGAAAATTGTAAACATTAATTCTAAATTTTAATTATTGTACTTATGGAAACAACATTCACAGAACAAGAGAGTTTGAGAGTCATCACTGAGATGATCGAAAATTCAAAAGCAAAAATCAGAGACAACGGATTCTTTTATCTACTTTGGGGTTGGCTGGTACTGATTGCTAGCTTGTCAAATTTTATTCTCCTGAATATGGACTATGATAAAGCATGGCTTCCCTGGCCTTTTCTTATGACCGGGGGTGGAATAGTATCCGGTATTGCAGGATACAGACTAGGAAAAAGAATAAAGGTAAGAACATTCTTTGATACGGCAATGATTTATCTTTGGTATGGTTTTCTTGCTACATTATTCATTATTCTTTTTACTGCTGCAAAAGGAAATGTATCCTGGGTAGTTACAAATGCTCTTATCATTGCTCTGTACGGACTTGGTACTTTTGTCTCCGGTGGCATATTGAACTTCAAACCTTTAATTTATGGAGGAGTATTTAGTTGGTTATTAGCAATTGTAACATTATTTATTCCTGATTTGTATTCGTTGCTGGCAGTAGCTCTTTCAATAGTTGTTGCTTATCTTATTCCCGGCTATATGTTAAAGTCCCGTTATAATAAATCAAGCTATGTTTAAGGAACTTGATCCATTGTTGCATTCCCAGCTTCGATTGCAAGTAATGTCGTTGCTTGTTGGTGTTGAGTCTGCTGAGTTTACCTATTTGTTGGAAGAGACCGGGGCAACAAGAGGTAATCTCAGTGTGCAGATAACTAAGCTTAAGGATGCAGGATATATTAATGTAAATAAGAGTTTTAGAAATAATTATCCGCTAACCACCTGCAAAATAACACCAAAAGGAGTGGAGGTTTTTGAGAAATATGTAGAAGCATTGCAGGATTACCTGAATATGGATAAAAAGAGCAGCACACAATAGTGTACTGCTACCTTTTGCCGTAAGGCAATTAATCATTCTGACTTAGGGTAGGTTTTATCCTACTTCCACTTCAATTTCGTTGCTTTGCCAAAGTCCGTGTTTTGTACAATAAGCCATAGCAGTGAGTTTCATATTACGCTGTGGTACGATGTGGAAATCAATTTCTGCATGTCCGGGCTGGTTTCCCATTGCACCAGCAGTAAAATATGCAGTTCCAAGCATAGCTTCTCCATTCCAAAGCTGAATATATTCGATAAAGTGATCGAAATCATCAGGATGCATATACTCATCACCCATCTTAACTGTTACTTTGAATTTTTCACCTTTTTTGGCTGTACCTTCACAATGAATGAAAGGTGAGTGGCGGTCGATGTAATCCTTTTTTGCTTCTCTGTCGATTGTTGAAATATCGACATATCTGTTAATTTTCATAGTGTTAAAATTTATTGTTATTACAAAACTAATTTTTTATTCATAATTTTAAGAAATCAGAACAACCAAAATAGTGAATTGTTTAATTACAATTAAAAAATATTCTGATATCTCTACAAAATCTTAGCCTTCTTCAGTATAACCATATAGTTGGTCGAGCTTATCCTTGTATTTTTCTTTTAAGAACCGTCTTTTAACTTTCAGAGTAGGGGAGAGCTCACCTGTTTCAGGAGTCCATTCCTGGCAGGTAAGTTCAAATTTTTTAATCTGCATATGGCGCCCGAGTGTTACGTTTATCTTGTCAATCTCTTTCTGATACCTCTTGATAACTTTTGGCTTTTTAATCAGGTCTTCGTTGTCTCTGAATTTGACATTATGCTTGAAGCACCAACCATGCAGGAACTGAAGAGAAGGGCCTATAATAGCTGCTGTATATTTTTCTCCCTCACCCACAACCATTATCTGCTCAATAAACTGTGATTCTTTGTATTTGTTTTCAACCACCTGAGGGGCTACATATTTTCCGGTTGACAGTTTGAATATCTCTTTTTTCCTATCTGTAATTTTCAGTATATTGTTTTCTTGAAGTTCACCTATGTCGCCTGTATGAAACCAACCCTCTTCATCAATAGCTTCTTTTGTTTTTTCAGGATCTTTATAATATCCTATCATTAGGCTGGGACCTTTCATAAGTATTTCGCCGTCTTCTGCAATTTTAACTTGTACATTTTTAATAACCGGGCCAACAGTTCCAAATTTCATATTTGGATAATCTATGTGGTTTACTGCAATAACAGGGGAGGTCTCGGTAAGTCCGTAACCCTCCATAATAGTGATTCCTGCACAATTAAATACTCGTGCCAGTCTTTCCTGCAGTGCTGCACCTCCGGAAACTACATTTTCGATATTTCCACCGAGTGCCTCTCTCCATTTTGAATATATCAGTTTATCTGCGATGCTCCTTTGAAATTCATAAAACGGGCCATTGGCTTTGTTCAGTTCATATTTAAGGCCGAGATTGACAGCCCAGAAAAACAGATTCTTTTTTATACCTTTAAGCTCTTTGCCTTTAAGAATTAATTTGTCGTACAGGCGTTCGATAACCCGGGGTACCGAAGCAAATCCATTTGGATTAACCTCTCTTAGATTCTCTCCGATTGTATCGACACTTTCGGCATAATAAACCCCGCAACCTCTTGCTTGCACCATATAGTTGACCATTCTTTCAAATACATGGCATAACG
>JAUVIX010000221.1 GCA_030592565.1 Chlorobiota bacterium | reverse complement strand
ACCTTGCATTTTTTTGTTAGCCTGTGCCATATCATCTACTTCGTTGGCTTCGGCTTTATAGTATTCATATACAATTTAGCCTTGCGCGCCTCATATCTGATACAGCACAGACTTTTTCAGCAGACCCCACTTAGCTGTTTCGGATTTTAGCATTAGCATTGTGCGCCGGGCTAATCCGGAACATCTCGAAAGAATTGTGGGAAAAATTAATAGTAAACTTCGCCGTAAGGAATTTCTATTCAGCTTCCTTAATCAGCATAATATATACTGGGAAATGATCGCTGTAGCCTCCTATATAAACTCCTCCGGCAAAAGTACGATAGGGGTAACCCTTATAACGTCCCTCTTTTTGCTTCAGAAATGATTTATTTAATACTCTGGCCTTATAAAATTTATATGTGGAGTAATCTTTCCCCAGCAAACCCTGTGAAACTATTACCTGATCAAAAAGATTCCAGTTATCACGATAAGCAAGAGAACCTACACCATCTTTATACATTTTAAACATAGGATTAAACAAATCATTATCTTTCAAATCCGACTGCTTGCCCTTTGCCCCCAGATGTTCAAGTACACTAGGATTTACCGGATCGTCATTCAGGTCTCCCATAAACATAATCTTTGCATCCTTATTAATGGCAAGCAATGAATCGACAATATGACGTCCAAGATATCCTGCAGCATTTCTTTTCGGGCGGCTTTTTTTCTCACCACCACGGCGCGAAGGCCAGTGATTAACGACAATGCTAATCTCCTCACCGTCGAGTAATCCGGTTACAACAAGCTGGCTCCGGGTTCTAAAATTTGTATCATTTGGTAATGTAAGGGGATGTGCCTTCCAGCTTATCACCTCAAAATACTTCGGGTTATAAAGTAATGATACATCAATTCCCCTTCTGTCCGGAGTGTCGTAATGCACTATCTGGTAGTTTCTATCCTTAATGGCATCTTCCATAACAAGGTCTTCAAGTACACCTCGGTTTTCAATCTCAGAAACCCCAAGCAAGGCAACTCCGTCGGGAGTTACATCGATTGCCATCATAGAGATTGCATGCGCCATATTATTAAGTTTGTCGTAATATCTTTCAGAAGTCCAGTGAGAACTCCCCTCAGGAGTAAACTCCTCGGCAAATAATAACTCTGGATTCAGAATCGTATCAAAAAGGTTTTCCAGATTATAATATCCCACACAAACAACTTTGTACTCTTTTTCACTTTGAGAAAAAGAAGACAAGGAGGTTAACAGAATAAAAAGAAACAGCAGTGGGGCAAAATATTTTTTCATTTTTAAGAATTTTAGTATAGAAACAAATAATTAAACCGCAAAATTATAATTATTATCTAAAATAGATCATTAAATTTATTTATTTCAAATCCTTTTTACTAATTTTGCCCGCCCCGCTAAAAACGCACAGACAAAAATTAAGATATATGAAACATATATTTACAACAATCGCATTTGTTTTCCTTGTTATAATGGCAAATACGCAAACTAAAGACACTTTAAGAATTAAACCTGAAGAAGAGGCTATTCCAAAGATTTTTGTAAACGCAACATCCGACGAGGCTGACAACGAAGGTCAGGATATTTCAGGACTTCTTCAATCGTCGAAAGATATTTTCGTATCAACTGCCGGTTACACTTTCGGATCAACCCGATTTAAGATCAGAGGGTTCAACAGTGAAAACACAACAGTAATGATGAATGGAATACCATTAAATGATATGGAAACCGGAAGAGCATACTGGTCGAGCTGGGGTGGACTTAACGATGCCACAAGAAATAAAGAGATCAGAATAGGTGTTTCTCCATCAAGTTATCTTTTTGGCGGAGTTGGAGGTACGACCAATATGATTACAAGAGCATCCTCTTTTCCCAAAGGTGTAAAAATTACATATTCATCAACAAACCGCAGTTACAGGAACAGGCTGATGGTTACAGCTGCAACGGGGATGATGGATAACGGATGGGCTTTCACTGTTTCAGGTTCGAGAAGATGGGCAGAGGAGGGCTATGTTGAAGGTACTTTTTATGATGCCTGGGGATATTTTTTATCTGCTGAGAAAAAAATAAATGAACACCATAGTATAGGTCTGATTGGCTATGGTGCACCAACGTTAAGAGGTAAAAATGGAGTCAGTGTTCAGGAAGCTCTTGACTATTCCGGTACAAATTATTATAATCCTTACTGGGGCTATCAAAACGGGGAAAAACGAAATTCCAGGGTAAGCAATTATCATCAACCGATGATTATGCTTACACATTACTGGAAAATGGATAGCAAAACAACTTTGAACACCTCTTTATATTATTGGTTCGGACGGGGAGGAAGCACCGCCCTTGACTGGTACGACAGAGCAGACCCAAGGCCTGACTATTATAAAAATCTTCCAAGCGATGACAGGGATTATAACGGCTATACTCAACAGGAAAGGACTGACCTTTGGGAAAACGACCCTGCCTTCCGCCAACTTGATTTTGATGCATTCTATTTTGATAACCGAAAAAACCTTTATACTATTAAAAATGTCGAAGGAATACCAGGAAACTCATATACAGGAAATTTATCATCCTATATTATTGAAGACAGAAGAAATGATAAAAATCAACTGGGATTTAATACTAATCTTAAGAAAGAAATTAATGACCATTTTACCCTCTCTGCAGGTTTAAATCTCTCCTGGTATAAAGTAAATCAATATAAAATAGTTGATGACCTCCTTGGTGGCGACTTTTATGTGAGTTGGGATAAATATGCTGTTCGTGATTTTAGTTTCATTGACAGCACTATGATCCAAAACGACCTGAATCATCCCAATGCAGTTATAAAGGAGGGTGATAGATTCGGGTATGATTATATTTCAAATGTAAACAATTATGAGCTTTTCGCACAGGGCGATTTTACCTATGGTAAAATTGATTTCTTTGTAGCTGCTAAAGTCGGGTTTAATTCATTTTGGCGTACAGGAAATATGAGAAACGGTAAGTTTCCTGATAACTCTTATGGCGAATCTGAAAAAAATAATTTTACAAATGTTGGTATTAAAGGGGGGCTAACATATAAAATTACCGGACGCCATCTTATCGTAGCTAACGGATTTTTTATGACTCGGGCACCCTTCTTCAGGACAGCCTATGTTTCACCCCGTACCAGAGATCAGGTTGTTTCTGGTTTAACCAATGAAAAAATATTATCGGGAGACCTAAGCTATATATATCGTTCTCCATATATCACTTCAAGGGTTACAGGATATTATACAAAGTTTATTGATCAGGCATACTCAAGAAGTTATTATCATGATGTGCTTCGTAGTTTTGTAAACTATAATATGATAGGCGTTGACAAAGTGCATTACGGTTTGGAAGCTTCAATAGAAGGCAAAGTAAGTCAGAATTTTACTCTTTTTGGAGTTGCTGCTATTGGTAATTATTTATACGCTTCAGACCCTACCGCTACCATTTCGGCTGATAATATTGCACAGGTTATTAGCAATAGAACAGTTTATTTTGAAGGATACAAAGTTGGGGGCTTCCCTCAGACTGCTCTTTCGGCCGGACTAAAATATTTTTCATCAAGATATATCTATGCTGGTTTCAATGTAAACTATTTCGACCATGCATATCTTGAAGCAAACCCTGACAGAAGGACACAGGAGGCAGTTAAAAACTTTGGCCCGGACTATCCTGAACGGGATGTTATCATAGGACAGGAACGCTTGAAATCATCTTATACTATTGACGTTTATGTAGGGAAGTCCTGGAGAATAGACAATGATTATTTTCTGTCGCTTAATTTTAGTGTCAGCAATATTCTTAATAATACTGATTTTGCTTTTGGCGGATTTGAGCAGTTCAGATATAATCCAATGGATATAAATAAATTTCCGCCAAAATACTTCTATCTCTACGGGCGTCAGTACTATTTAAATATTAATTTCAGATTTTAATTTTTGTAAACAATAAACAATCAAATAATAATGAAAAAAGCATCTATTTTTAAAACAGTTTTATTACTTGGAATAATTGCATTATTTCTTAACAGTTGTGTAAAACAACCTCCTGAAGCACCTCCTGAATCAACTATTCCGTTTAATCCAGATAAAGTTTTAACAATTCAACAAATTAAACAAATTTATATTGACAGTACGGGTGCATTTACTTTCACCGACACTATTTCATTATTTGCTGTTGTAACTGCTGATGAAAGTTCGGGGAATATTTATAAGAGCGCCTATGTACAAGATGAGACAGGTGCAATTCAGTTGAACTTCATTAATTCAGGTGGCATATATGTTGGAGATTCGATACGTGTTTTATTGTTAGGTTCAACAATTGACCAGTATCACGATTTGAATCAGATTCAAAACCTAAACGTTGCTGATAATATTTATAAAATAAAAACAAGTGTTATTATTGAACCTGAACTCACAACAATAACCGAAATAAAAAGTAACCGTGCTTATTGGGAGTCACGTTTGATAAAGCTTGATAGCGTACAGTTTACAAGCGAAATGCTCGGCAGCTATTTTGCCGATACAGTTAATCTTATAACTGAAGACAGAGATATGGAAGATTGTAACGGCAATTCGTTAATTGTTCGTACCAGCGGCTATGCTAACTTTGCAGGAAAATTGATTCCTGAAGGTAATGGGTCTATTGTTGCCATCGAAACTATTTATGCCAGTGGCAGCTCAATAAAGGATCAACTCATCGTCAGAAATTATAATGAAATTCATCTAACCGGAACCAGATGTGGATCTGGCGGAGGCTCTGTTATTGAGCCTGTTGCAGAGGTTAATGAAGAGTTTAATACCGTTGAAGACTATACTGATGTGAGCCTTCAGGGATGGACAAACATTGTTGTTGAAGGCAACAGAAAATGGCAGGGTAAAACTTATAACAATAATAAATATGCCCAGGCATCCGGATATAATTCCAATCTGGATGTTATGGAAACCTGGCTAATAACTCCTCCTGTTATTAATACAAGCGGAGATAAAATTCTATCTTTTAAAGGTGGTATTGCATATTGGGAACACCTGTCGGGTAATGAACCAATGACTGTAATGGCTTCAACTGATTATGACGGTTCAAATTTTGAGACAGCTACCTGGACAGAACTTTCACCAGCTCTGCCAAATGCCAGTAGTGCTAATTATAGCTGGATTGAGTCCGGTGATATTTCCCTTGCAGATTTTGCAGGAAATGTTGCAATAGCATTCAAATACACTGGCAGCGGTACAGAATCGACTTCATTTCAGGTTGATGATGTTATTATTAGTGATGACGGTGGTGGTGGCGGCGGAACTATTACTCCTGTTGCCGGCGTAAATGAAGAGTTTAATACAGTTGAGAACTATACAGATATAGATTTGGAAGGATGGACAAATATTAGTATCGAAGGAACAAGAAAATGGCAGGGAAAAGATTTCAGCGGAAATAAGTATGCTCAGGCAACAGGATATAATTCAGGTCTTGATGCAATGGAGACCTGGCTGATTACTCCTCCGGTCATTAATACAGGTGGAGATCAAACATTAAGTTTTAAATGTGCTATGGCATACTGGGAACATCAGGCAGGTAATGAGCCTCTTACTATTCTAGCTTCCACAGATTATGACGGAACAAACTTTGAAACAGCTGTCTGGACAGAAATTTCTGCAACACTCCCAACTTCAGGTAGTGCTAACTATGAGTGGGTTGAATCAGGGGATATTTCTCTTGCGCAATTTACGGGAAATGTTGCTATTGCATTCAAATATGTTGGTAGTGATACTGAATCAACATCAATTCAGGTTGACGATGTTGTAATAGGCGATGGCGGAGGCGGTGGAGGAATAGAGCCTGTATCTTCGGTTAATGAATATTTCGACCAAGTTGTTAATTATGAGAATGTGAACATTGACGGATGGACAAATATTTTAGTAACCGGTGACCGTTTATGGCAGGGAAAAGAGTATAGCGGTAATAAATATGCTCAGGCAACAGGATATAATTCAAGTTTGAGTGAAATGGAAACCTGGCTGATCACTCCTCCTGTAATCAATACAAGTGGGGATAAAACTCTGAGTTTTAAAAGTGCAATGGCATACTGGGCTCATTTAGCAGGTAATCAGCCAATAACAATTCTTGCATCAACCGATTTTGACGGGACAAACTTTGAATCTGCTACCTGGACAGAGCTTACAGCAACTTTGCCAAACTCGGGTAGTAGTAATTATTCTTGGATTGAATCAGGTGATGTTTCTCTGGCCGGTTTTTCAGGTAATGTAGCCATTGCTTTCAAGTATATTGGAAGTGATACGGAGTCAACATCAATTCAGATAGATGATGTTATTGTTGAATAAAAAATATTTATCAGGCTTTCTCGTTATTGCCATTTAAAAATATATTAATATTGTAACTGTGAGTGATACATTAGTAATAATTCCAACATATAACGAAAAGGAGAACATTGAAAAAATAATCCGAAAGGTCTTCTCCTTACCTAAGGTATT